>JBLRXE010000046.1:0-10695 GCA_047920895.1 Roseovarius sp. | reverse complement strand
CTATACGGCGCTGCTGGCGGTGGGGCGCGAGATGGGTGCCGGGCCGGTTGGCAGCCGGGCGCTGATGAGCCTGCGGATCGAAAAGGGTTATGGATCGTGGAGCCGGGAATACAGCCCAGAATACTGGCCGCAGGAGGCGGGGCTGGCGGCGCTGTGCAAGATGGACAAGGATTTCCTGAACAAATCCGCGCTGGAGGCGGTGATCGGGCAAGAGCCGCGCGAGCGGTTGGTGATCCTGCATCTGGATGAGGCGGATGTGAGCGCGTCCCATGCCGATGCGACGGGCGGCGAGCCGATTTTCAAGGATGGCGTGGGTGTGGGGCGGGTGTCGTCCGGGGCCTATGGGTATTGCGTCGGCATGAGTCTGGCGCTTGGCTATGTTAAGGGCGGGGCCGGTCCCGGCGATGCGGTCGAGGTGATGGTTCTGGGCCGAGCGCACCGCGCGCGCATCCTGCACGCGGCGCCTTTCGACCCGGAGGGCGCGCGTTTGCGCGCCTGAGGGTTCAGGAGTCGCCGCTATCGCCCTTGGCGTCGGCGGCGGCCTCTTTGGCGATCTTGGCACGTTTGAGCTTGTCGATCAGGTAGGCCCGCGCCTTGATATTGGCGCGGCGCACCCGCACGGCGGTCAGAAACGCCTCTTCGGCGGTTTGCGACGTAGCCCCGAGAATCTTTTGAATATCGGAGATGATGGTCTCGTCACCCGTGGCCTCGACCGCCTTGATCACGTCGCGGGCCAGGTCATCGGCCAAATCCTCGGTCACGCCCATGAGAGACTCCTCAACGCGTGTTCTCGGTCAGGCGCCGTTTGACATAGGTGCTTACGGAACCGATCATCGTGTCCATATGCGGCTCCTTGAAGAAGTGATCCGCGCCTTCGACCTCTTGATGGGTGATGGTGATGCCATGCTGTTCGTGCAGCTTGTTCACCAGCGATTTGGTATCCGCAGGGGGGGCAACCCGGTCGTTGCTGCCGTTGATGATCAGGCCAGAGGCGGGGCAGGGCGCCAAAAAGCTGAAATCATACATATTGGCCGGGGGCGAGACAGAGATGAAGCCGGTGATCTCAGGCCGCCGCATCAAGAGCTGCATCCCGATCCACGCGCCAAAGGAAAAGCCCGCGACCCAGCAATGTTTGGAATTGTTGTTCATGGATTGCAGGTAGTCGAGTGCCGAGGCGGCATCGGACAATTCGCCAATCCCCTGATCATATTCGCCCTGACTGCGCCCGACCCCGCGGAAATTGAAACGCAGCACGGTAAAGCCCATGTTGTAAAAGGCGTAGTGCAGGTTATACACGACCTTATTGTTCATGGTGCCGCCGAATTGCGGATGCGGATGCAACACGATCGCGATGGGCGCGTCCTTTTCCTTTTGCGGGTGATAGCGGCCTTCGAGCCGGCCTTCGGGGCCGGGAAAGATAACCTCGGGCATGGGTTCCCTGTGTCCTCTTCATGGGTGGGTGCGAAAATCTTGACGACTTCGCTCGGGCACCTTAGAAATGTTCTAAATTGTGATCCGGGCCAGAATGGCTCAGAGCGAGATAAGCCTTGTAATGCGCAAGGTCAATCTGTTCGCGTGGGGGAAAGCCGATGAAACTGAGCACGAAAGGGCGATACGCCATGGTTGCGTTGGTGGATATCGCCTTGCAGCCCACGGGAACGGTGGTGACGCTCGGGGATATTTCCAAGCGGCAGGACATTTCGCTGCCCTATCTCGAACAGCTTTTCGTCAAGCTGCGGCGTGCGGATCTGGTGAAATCGGTGCGGGGGCCGGGCGGCGGTTATCGCCTGATGCGGCCTGCGTCGGAAATCCGGGTGTCGGATGTGCTGGCGGCGGTGGATGAAACGATTGATGCCTTGCACAAAGGCGCAGGCGCCTCTGGGGCGACCAGCGGCTCGCGGGCGCAGTCAATGACCAACCGGCTGTGGGAAGGGCTGAGCGCGCATGTTTATGTGTTCCTGCACCAAACGCGGCTGAGCGATGTGGCGGGCAATTCGCTGGCGCCCTGTCCGGCGGTGCCGCATCTCTTTGCTGTGGTGGATGACGAGTGACTGGGCTGCTGTGAGGGGCTTGCCTTTGCAGATCGGACATATTTCACTTGGAAAAGCGGGCGAACATGCAGAGAGTTTATCTCGACTACAACGCGACCGCACCGCTGCGCGCCGAGGCGCGCAAGGCCATGCTCTGCGCCATGGACCTGTTCGGCAACCCGTCAAGCGTGCATGCCGAAGGGCGGGCGGCGAAGGGGCTGATTGAGCGGGCGCGGGCGCAGGTTGCCTCGGCGCTCGGGGCTGACGGGGCGGATGTGATCTTTACCTCCGGCGCGACAGAAGCGGCGGCCTTGGCCTGTGCTGGGCGGGATCTGCACGGCGCTGCGGTCGAGCATGACGCGGTGGGGGCCTGGATCACGCCCGATCTGTTGGTCGATGGCGACGGGCGGGTCACGGTGCAAGACCCCGCGCGCTCTGTGTTGCAACTGGCCAATTCCGAAACCGGGGTGGTTCAGCCGCTGCCCGAGGGGCTGGCGGTCAGCGACATGACGCAGGCCTTTGGCAAGCTGCCTCTGGCCTTTAACTGGTCAGGCGTGGAAATGGCGCTGATCTCGGCCCATAAAATCGGGGGGCCCAAGGGGATCGGGGCGGTGGTGATCCGGCGCGGCACCGATCTTGCGGCGCAGATTCGGGGCGGCGGGCAGGAATTGGGCCGCCGCGCGGGCACCGAGAATGTCATCGGCATCGCCGGTTTCGGGGCGGCGGCAGAGGCGGCGGGGCACGATCTGGCCGAGGGTCACTGGGGCCATGTCGAAAAACTTAGAAACATTCTAGAGAATACCATTGCAGAGTTTTCAAATGAGACTATTTTTGTCGGGAAAGCTGCGCCGCGATTGCCGAACACCAGTTGTTTCCTCACGCCCGGATGGAAGGGCGAAACACAGGTGATGGCGATGGATCTGGCAGGGTTCGCGATTTCTGCCGGGAGCGCGTGCTCCAGTGGCAAGGTCAAGGCCAGCCGGGTGCTGCGTACGATGGGGTTTGATGAGGCTATGGCAGGATGCGCAATCCGCGTATCGCTGGGGCCTCAGACGACCGAGGACGACATATTGCGCTTTGCCGAATGCTGGCTGAAGCGTCTGCAAAAACATCGGGGCCGTCTGGCCTGAGACGCAAGGAGAGGGGAATGGCTGCTGTGGACAAGGTTCAGGTCAAGGACGGGGTCGATCAGGAAACCGTCGATGCGGTCCGGCAGGTGGGCGAGGCCTATAAATACGGCTGGAACACCGATATCGAGATGGACTATGCGCCGCTCGGCCTGAACGAGGACATCGTGCGCCTGATCTCTTCCAAAAACGAAGAGCCTGAATGGATGACCGAATGGCGGCTTGAGGCCTATCGCCGCTGGCTGACCAAGACCGAGCCTGAATGGGCCATGGTGGACTATCCCAAGATCGACTTTCAGTCGCAGTATTACTATGCGCGCCCCAAGTCGATGGAAGTGAAGCCAAAATCGCTGGACGAGGTCGATCCCAAGCTCTTGGCCACCTATGAAAAGCTGGGCATCCCGCTCAAGGAGCAGTTGATCCTTGCCGGGGTCGAGGGGGCAGAGGATGCGCCCGCCGAAGGCCGCAAGGTGGCGGTGGATGCGGTGTTTGATTCGGTCTCCGTGGGCACTACCTTTCAGGCCGAACTGCGCCGGGCGGGCGTGATCTTTTGCTCGATCTCCGAGGCGATTCGCGAGCATCCCGAACTGGTCAAGAAATACCTTGGTTCCGTCGTCCCGGTCAGTGACAATTTCTATGCCACGCTCAATTCGGCGGTCTTTTCGGATGGATCGTTTGTCTATGTGCCGCCCGGCGTGCGCTGTCCGATGGAGCTGAGCACCTATTTCCGCATCAATGCCGAAAATACCGGCCAGTTCGAGCGCACACTGATTATCGCCGACAAGGGATCGTATGTGAGCTATCTCGAAGGCTGCACCGCCCCCAAGCGTGACGTGGCCCAGCTTCATGCCGCCGTTGTCGAGATCATCATCGAGGAAGACGCCGAGGTGAAATATTCCACGGTGCAGAACTGGTATCCGGGCGACGAGAACGGCAAAGGCGGCATCTATAACTTTGTGACCAAGCGCGCAGATTGCCGGGGTGACCGGGCCAAGGTGATGTGGACGCAGGTGGAAACTGGCTCTGCCGTGACATGGAAATACCCGTCCTGCATCCTGCGCGGCGATGACAGTCAGGGAGAGTTCTATTCCATCGCCATCGCCAACAACTATCAGCAGGCCGATACCGGCACCAAAATGATCCATCTGGGCAAGAACACCCGGTCGCGCATCGTGTCCAAGGGCATCAGCGCGGGCCATGCGCAGAACACCTATCGCGGGCTGGTCAGCATGCACCCCAAAGCCAAGAACAGCCGCAATTACACGCAATGCGACAGTTTGCTCATCGGCGACAAATGCGGGGCGCATACGGTGCCCTATATCGAGGTCAAGAACAACTCGAGCCGTGTCGAGCATGAGGCCACCACCTCCAAGGTGGATGACGATCAGATGTTCTATTGCCGCGCCCGAGGCATGAACGAGGAAGAGGCGGTGGCGCTGGTTGTCAACGGCTTCTGCCGCGACGTGTTGCAGGCGCTGCCGATGGAGTTCGCCATGGAGGCGCAGCAATTGGTGGCGATTTCATTGGAAGGCTCCGTGGGCTGATGACCGGACAGGGAATCATCCGACAGCCACGGCGTTTGGCGATAGCATGGCTCACGCGTTTCCCTCCGCGATTGCGGAAAGAGGGGCGTCAGCTTGGCTTGTTGATCCTTGGACATTTCACCATTTTCCTGCTGGCGCTCGGACATGACGAGATCGTGGCGGAATGCGTTGAGGCCGGCATGATCGCGGCACGGTTGGCGGAATCGCTGGAACTGGTGATCGGCGGCTTTCTCTTTCTGTCCTGGAGTGCGCTGACCATCGCGATGGTGCGGATGATTGATCGCGCGCGTGCGGATGTGCGGGACTGAGATGCGGCAGACGGAGGCGATCGCGCGGCCTGACCTGACCTTGCCCGCGGCTGAGGCCGCACATCTGCGCGAGGTTTACGCGCGCGCCCGGGTGATCCTGGAATATGGCTCGGGCGGATCGACCGTTGTCGCAGCGGAGATAGCGGACAAGCGGGTCTTTTCGGTCGAGAGCGATCAGGCCTGGGCCGAGATGATGCGCGGCTGGTTTGCACAGAATCCGCCCGCGGTCGGCACCGAGGTCGATGTGATCTGGTCCGATATCGGGCCGACCAAGGAGTGGGGATTTCCCCGAGGGTCAAGCGGCTGGAAGACCTATGCGCAGTATCCGCTCAAGGTCTGGGATATGGCAGGCTTTGCGCAACCCGATGTGGTGTTGGTGGACGGGCGGTTTCGCACAGGCTGTGCGGTCGCGGCGGCGCTGCGCACGGTGCGGCCCGTCACCCTGCTCTTTGACGATTACGCCCCGCGCAAACACTATCACCGGGTTGAGGATTTTATCGGCGCCCCCCGGCGGATGATCGGGCGCATGGCCGAGTTCGAGGTGACACCAATGGCGCTGAGGCCTGAGGACCTCTTGACGATCATAGAGATGATGACGCGGCCCTGATGCCGCCAAAGTATACAGAAGGATCAAGAAAAATGTTGGAAATCAAGAACCTGCACGTCGATCTTGAAGAAGAGGACAAGACCATCCTGAAAGGGGTCAACCTGACCGTCGAGGCAGGCAAGGTGCATGCGATCATGGGGCCAAACGGCTCTGGCAAGTCCACGCTGTCCTATGTTCTGTCAGGGCGCGACGGCTATAAGGTGACGGAGGGCAGCGCCACCTTGGCCGGCGTCGATCTCTTGGACATGGAACCGGAAGAGCGCGCGGCGGCGGGGCTGTTTCTCGCGTTCCAGTATCCGGTGGAGATCCCCGGCGTGGGCAACATGACCTTTTTGCGCACCGCCGTGAACGCACAGCGCAAGGCGCGCGGCGAGGACGAGATGAGCGCCGCCGATTTCCTCAAGCTGGTGCGGGACAAGGCCAAGACACTCCAGATCGACGCCGATATGCTCAAGCGTCCGGTCAACGTGGGCTTTTCCGGGGGCGAGAAAAAGCGCAATGAAATCCTTCAGATGGCCATGCTGGAGCCCAGGATGTGCATCCTTGACGAGACCGATTCGGGGTTGGACGTGGACGCGATGAAACTGGTGGCCGACGGGGTGAATGCGCTGCGCGATGCCGGGCGCGGGTTTCTTGTGATCACGCATTACCAGCGTCTGCTGGATCATATCAAACCGGATGTGGTGCATATCATGTATGACGGCCGCATCGTCAAAACCGGCGGGCCTGAGCTTGCGCTTGAGGTTGAGCAGAACGGCTATGCCGATATTCTTGCGGAGGTGGCGTGATGGCTGTGCCACAACCAAAGCTGACGGCGCTTGAGGCGCGGCTGGCGTCGATGACCCTGCCGGATGGTGGCCTCTGGATCACCGCCGCGCGCGATGCGGCGCTGACGCGGCTTGGCTCCATGGGGCTGCCGGATCGGCGTGACGAATACTGGAAATTCACCCGTCCCGACAGTCTTGTGCAGGCCGAGGCACCGCATGCCGCGCTGTTTCACGACGAGACCGCGCCCGAAAGTTTCGCGGCGGTTGAGCGGCTCCGACTCGTGTTCGTCGATGGTGTGTTCGACACCGAGGCAAGCGACGACCTGACGCTGGAGGGCGTGCGGATCGAACGGCTGGCTGTGGCTGCGAAGAGCGATATCCACTGGGCGCGCGATCTCTACGGTGTTCTGGAGGACCGCGGGCAATCGCCGGTGGCGCGTCCGCTGGCCGCCCTCAACACGGCCTATGCCACGGATGGCGTGCTGATCCATGTGACAGGCCGCCCAAGCAAGCCGATCAATCTTATTTATGTCCATAAATCAGAGGTTTCCGATGCGATCCTTCACCATGTGATCAAGCTCGATCCCGAGGCGGAGGTGACCATTCTGGAGAATGGTCCCGCCGCCGCGCGGTTCAACAAGGTGATGGAGGTTGAGGTAGCCAAAGGCGCGCGTTTTCACCACATCCGCACGCAGGGGCGCGACCACGCGCGGCGCGCGGCCACCCATGTTTTTGCCCGGCTGGCGGGGCAGAGCGTTTTCAAATCCTTTACCATGACCGCCAATGGGGTGATGACGCGCAACGAATGTGTGATCGAACTGGCGGGGGATGACGCGGTGGCGCATGTGGCGGGGGCAGCCATGGGCGATGGCGGTTTCCACCAGGATGACACGGTGTTCGTGACCCATGACGCGCTGCGCTGCGAGAGCCGGCAGGTGTTCAAGAAAGTGTTGCGCAACGGTGCCGTGGGGGTGTTTCAGGGCAAGATCCTTGTGAAACCCGGCGCGCAAAAGACCGATGGCTATCAGATCAGTCAGGCGCTCTTGCTGGATGAGGACAGCCAGTTCCTGGCCAAGCCGGAGCTGGAAATCTATGCCGATGATGTGGCCTGTTCGCATGGCTCGACCTCGGGGGCGATTGACGAGGACGCGCTCTATTACCTGCGGGCACGGGGGATTCCCCGAACGCTGGCGACGGACCTGTTGACCCTGTCCTTTCTGGCCGAGGCAGTCGGGGAAATCGAGGACGAGAGCCTGCACGAGGATATCAACAGCCAGCTTGCGGACTGGCTGGAGCGCAGGCGCCGCTGATGCCGGTCACGACCGATCTTGTCGCCACCTATCGCGGTCCGCGCCGGGTGGTGCGCCGCTTGCTGGCCATGGGCCCGCGTGAGGATCGCGCGCTGGTGATGCTGATCGCCGCTTGCGTGGTGGTTTTTGTCGCGCAATGGCCCCGATTGGCCCGTGAGGCGCATCTGACCGGCCAAGAGTTGAACCCATTGTTGGGGGCCTCGCTCTTGGCATGGATTTTCATCGCGCCGCTCATCCTCTATGCTGTGGCGCTGATCAGCCATGGGATTGCGCGGGCGTTGCGGGGCAAGGGCACGGCCTTTGGTGCACGGATCGCGCTCTTTTGGGCGTTTCTGGCCGCCAGCCCGCTGATTCTTCTCCATGGCCTCGTGGCCGGTTTTGTCGGGCCGGGGCCGGGATTGCAGGCGGTTGGCCTCTTGTGGTTGCTGGTCTTTCTGTGGTTCTGGATGTCAGGATTGATCGAGGCAGAGTGGAGCAAGGCATGACGCAGGCGGATTTCAAGGCGCTCTTGCTGGAAACACTTTTCCGGCCACGTGAGGCGGCGCGGGTGCTGATCGGGCTTGGCCTGCCGCAGCAGGCCCTGTGGATGGCGTTGGTCCTGATGTCAGTTCTCAATGCCATCGTCTATTCAGTATCGCTGCGGATGGCCCCGCCCATGGACCCGGCGACGGCCACGCTCATGCCGCCGGCCTTTCACGCGCCCATGCTCTTTGCCGTTTTCCTGTTTGGCGCGCTTGCCATCACGGTCTATGCCCTCTTTTGGGTGGGGCGAATGCTGGGAGGCACGGCGCAGCTGGCGGAGGTTCTGGTCCTGATCTGCTGGTTGCAGGTGCTGCGCCTCATGCTGCAAGTGGCGGTCGCAGTTCTGGTTCTGGCGCTACCCACGGTGGCGGTTCTCGTGATCTTCATCTCGTCGATCTGGGGAATCTATATCCTGACAGGGTTTGTGGATGCAGCACATCGCTATGACAACATTTTGAAATCTTTTGGAATTATCGTCCTGTCCATCATTGCGATGGCGGTTGGACTGAGCATTCTGCTGAGCCTGATCGGCGTGGCCGCACTGGGAGGGGCATGAGATGCTCGATGTCGAAAAAGTTCGCTCCGATTTCCCGATTCTTGCACGAGAAGTGAACGGCAAGCCATTGGTTTATCTTGATAATGGGGCTTCGGCGCAAAAACCGCAGGTGGTGATCGACGCCGTCACGCGGGCCTATTCGATGGAATATGCCAATGTGCATCGCGGGCTGCATTACCTGAGCAACCTGGCAACCGAGAAATACGAGGCGGTGCGCGGCATCGTAGCGCGGTTTCTGGGCGTGGCGGATGAGGATCAGATCGTTTTCAATTCGGGCACGACCGAGGGGATTAACATGGTCGCCTATGGCTGGGCCATGCCGCGCATGCGGGCCGGGGATGAGATCATCCTGAGTATCATGGAACATCACGCCAATATCGTGCCCTGGCATTTTCTGCGCGAGCGACAGGGCGTGGCGCTGAAATGGGTCGATGTAGACGCGCGCGGATGGCTAGACCCGCAAAAGGTGATCGACGCGATTACGCCCAAGACCAAGCTAATCGCAATTACACATCTTTCCAATGTTTTGGGGACCAAAGTTGATGTGCAAGCGATCTGCGATGCGGCGCGCGCGCGCGGGGTGCCGGTGCTGGTCGACGGATCGCAGGCCGCAGTGCATATGCCGGTCAACCTCGATGAGATGGGCTGTGATTTCTACGCCATCACCGGGCACAAGCTCTATGGTCCCTCGGGATCGGGGGCGATCTTCGTCCGCAAAGAGCGAATGGCCGAAATGCGCCCATTCATGGGTGGCGGCGATATGATCCGCGAAGTGACGCGCGACAGCGTGACCTATAACGATCCGCCGATGAAGTTCGAGGCGGGCACACCCGGCATCGTGCAGACGATCGGTCTGGGTGTGGCGCTCGAGTATATGATGGGGATCGGCATGGGGGCGATCAGCGCCCATGAGGATGATCTGAGCCGCTATGCGCAAGAGCGTCTGGCGGGGCTCAACTGGATCAACGTGCAGGGCACGGTACCGGACAAGGCGGCGATTTTTTCCTTTACGATGCAAGGGGCTGCGCATGCCCATGATATTTCGACCATTCTCGACAAAAAGGGGGTGGCGGTGCGGGCCGGGCAGCATTGCACCGGGCCGTTGATGGAGCATCTGGGGGTAAGTGCCACCTGCCGGGCGTCTTTTGCGATGTATAACACCCGCGCCGAGGTCGATGTGCTGATCGAGGCGCTCGAGCTGGCGCATGAACTGTTCGGCTGATTTTGCGATTGCGGGGCCTTGCTGGCCCCGCTATACCACCGCGCAAGTGGACCCATAGCTCAGCTGGATAGAGCGCTGCCCTCCGAAGGCTCGTGTCAAGGGGGTGGGCGACAAAGAGGAGACGAAAAGAGGTAATAGGAACAAGGATTTGCGAGGTCTTCGTTCATGTCTTTCAACTCGCGAAAAGTTCACGTAAGCACTGCGTAAGCAGTTGCGACCCGGTAAGCACCCGTAGCTCAGCTGGATAGAGCGTCGCCCTCCGAAGGCGAAGGCCACAGGTTCGAATCCTGTCGGGTGCGCCATTTCCTAACAAAAGAGAGAACTTCGGGCGCAGTGGTGCCTGTCGGGTCAGAGGCCTTTTTTGCAAGGCGCCTTTTCGAACCTGTGACGTGGATTTCCCCATCCCATACCCGCACCTCGTCCAGCAGCAGGCGTGCATAAGCTTGCCGAACTTGGTGATCGCCTGAGTCGAACTGCCCACGCAGCAGGTCTGACAATGTCTTCAATTTTTCACGGGTGATGTCGGGCCTTTCGTCATTCAGGCGGCGATTGAGATCAGTGATATCTGTATTCAGCTCGTCACGCCGGAACCGCAGGGCAACCATGCGTTCGCGGAATTCGGGGTCCTCCAGCTCGGCCAAACCTTTTTCAACCAATTCCAGCAGGCGCGTGATGGCAGCCTTGGTGTCGGTCAGCTCTGTG
>JBLRXE010000045.1:0-10838 GCA_047920895.1 Roseovarius sp. | reverse complement strand
ACATCATCGCCAGTTCACAACCGCCGCCAAGGGCATAGCCCGACACGGCGGCGATGATCGGCTTGCGCACCCGGCAGATGGCCGCGCTGTCGGCGGTAAAGAGGTCTTCGGTGAAGACATCGACAAAGCTCTTCTCGCTCATCATCTTGATGTCGGCCCCGGCGGCAAAGGCCTTTTCCGAGCCGGTCAGCACGATGCAGCGCACTTTTTCGTTCTGTTGCGCTTCGCCCAATGCCTCTGCAAGTTCCGACATCAACTGCGCATTGAGCGCATTGAGCGCGTCGGGGCGGTTGAGCTTGATGAGGGCGACGTGGTCTTCTATTTCGACGATGATCGTCTCATAGGCCATGAAATCAGCTTTCATTTGTTTCCATCAGGGCCGATTCATTACCACTGTTGGCCGCGCGTTCAACCTATCTTTGACACTGAGGGCAATAGAAGCTGGATCGACCGGCCTGCACCGCACGCCCGATCACGCCCCGACACCCCTCGGTGCGGCAGGGCTCACCCTCGCGCCCGTAGACGTCGAAACTGTGCTGGAAATAGCCCAACTCCCCGTCAGCCTGACGAAAATCCCGCAAAGAAGAACCGCCAGCGGTGATCGCATCGGCCAGCACCGCGCGGATGATCGGCACAAGGGCCGCGACGCGTTTGGCCGAGAGGGAACCGGCCCGGCGCAGCGGCGAAATACGGGCGCGGTAGAGCGTTTCGCAGACATAGATATTCCCAAGTCCCGCGACGATTCGCTGATCCAGAAGGGCGGATTTGATCGGCGTGTTGCGCC
The DNA here is from genome assembly GCA_047920895.1 of Roseovarius sp. GTDB lineage: Bacteria > Pseudomonadota > Alphaproteobacteria > Rhodobacterales > Rhodobacteraceae > Roseovarius. The sequence continues at coordinate 10,054 of JBLRXE010000045.1, read as the reverse complement.
CCTTTAGGGCGGCCATCAGATAGGGTTCGTTGAACGCATTGCCCAAGGGTTCCGGCCCAAGCCGGGCCAGAAGGGGGTGCGCCTCTGCTGTCGTAGTGGGCAGCAGGTCCATCGCCCCAAAGCGCCGCGGATCGTTGAAGGTGATCCGCGCGCCCCCCTCCATGTCGAGCACGACATGATCGTGCTTTTCCGGGGCGGGGTGGTCATGGACAAACCGGCCCAGGGGATCGCCCGACACCAGCATGCGGCCCGACATTCCGAGGTGAATGAGCAGGCTTTCGCCCGATGTGAGGTCGGCGAGGATGTATTTCGAGCGTCGCCGGAGCGCCGTCACTCTCTGGCCGGTCAGGCGCGCGGCCATGTCGGGGGGGAAGGGCCAGCGCAGATCAGGCCGGTTGACGGTGGCACGGGCAATGACCTGACCCTCCATCACCGGGGTCAGGCCGCGGCGGACTGTCTCAACCTCGGGCAATTCTGGCATATCGGACCTCTATGGGCACAAGGGGCGCATTGTAACCCCCTGTCATAGCCCTATAAGAAAGGCGAGACACAAGAGCGGCAAGGCCCATGAACGAGAAAACCACGCATTTCGGATTTCAGGACATCCCCGAGTCGGAGAAAGCCGGGCGCGTGCGCGGCGTCTTTGGCAGCGTGGCCAGCAAATACGACGTGATGAACGATGCCATGTCCCTTGGGATTCACCGGATCTGGAAGGATGCGATGATGGACTGGCTCGCGCCGCGCGCGGGCCAACGCCTGCTCGATGTGGCGGGGGGAACGGGGGATATTTCCTTTCGCTTTCTCAAGCGGGCCGGCTATGGCCATGCCACTGTCCTTGATCTGACAGAGCCGATGCTGGTCGAGGGGCGCAAACGCGCCGAGGCCGAGAGCATGGCCGATAGTCTCGACTGGGTGGTGGGCGATGCGATGGCGCTGCCCTTTGCGGATGCCAGTTTCGATGTCTACACCATCAGCTTTGGCATCCGCAACGTGACCCGCCCGCAAGAGGCGCTGAACGAGGCGTTTCGCGTGCTCAAACCCGGTGGGCGGCTGATGGTGCTGGAATTCAGCCAGATCCCCAATGAGCTGATGCAAAAGGTCTATGACCTCTACAGCTTCAACATCATCCCGCGTCTGGGGCAGATGATCGCCAAAGATCGCGACAGCTATCAGTATCTGGTCGAATCCATCCGCCAGTTTCCCGATCAGGAGACATTTCTGGGCATGGTGCGGCAGGCCGGGTTCGAACAGGCGAAATACCGCAACCTGAGCATGGGCATCGCCTGTCTGCATTCCGGTTGGAAGATCTGAGCGATGCGCGGTCCGCATAATATCCTGCGCCTCATCCGCACCGGGGCCACGCTGGAGCGGACGGGCGCGATGGGTCTCATCATGGATGCCTTCGAGGCGCCGCCGCTGGTGCGCGGCACCATGCGGTTTCTGGCCTGGCCGTTTCAGTGGCTGGGGGACAAGGGTGATCCTGCGACCCCGCCCGCGCCGCGCGCGCTGACCGCGCTGGGGCCGGCCTATATCAAATTCGGCCAGATCCTCAGCACACGCCCCGATCTGGTGGGCGAGGAATTGGCGACGCATCTGCGGGTCCTGCAGGACAAGCTGCCGCCCTTTTCGGTCGATCTGGCCAAGCGCAGCATCGCGCAGGAATTGGGCCGCCCGGTCGAGGAAATCTTTGACGATTTCAGCGAGCCGGTAGCCGCCGCCTCGATCGCGCAGGTCCACAAGGCGCGGCTGCGTGGGACGGGTGAGTTGGTTGCCATCAAGGTTCTGCGCCCGGGCATCGAGCGGGCGTTTCGCCGCGACATCGACGCCTTTTATTTCGCCGCGCGCATGGTCGAGCTTTTGGCCCCCGGCGCGCGCCGTCTGCGCCCCACCGATGTGATCGCCCATTTCGAGGGCGTGGTGATGGGCGAACTCGACCTGCGGCTCGAGGCGGCCTCGGCCTCGGAATTCGCGGCCAATACGGCCAAGGATGCCGGGTTTCAATTGCCCACGGTGCAATGGCCCCTGTCGTCGCGCCGGGTAATGACGATGGCTTGGGCCGATGGCCTGCCGTTGGGGGATAACGCCGCGCTGGATGCAGCGGGCCATGATCGGGCAGAGCTGGGCGAGCGAGTCTTGCAACTCTTTCTCAGCCATGCGCTGCGCGATGGGTATTTCCACGCCGACATGCATCAGGGCAATCTCAAGGTCGCTGCCAATGGCGATATCATCGCCTATGATTTCGGGATCATGGGGCATATCGACGAATACACCCGCCGCGTCTATGCCGAGATTCTCTACGGCTTTATCAAGCGCGATTACCGCCGCGTCGCGGAGGTGCATTTCGAGGCGGGCTATGTGCCTGCTGACCGCGATGTCGATGCCTTTGCCCGTGCCCTGCGCGCGGTGGGAGAGCCAATTTTTGGCATGGATGCCAGCATGATTTCGATGGGCAGCCTGCTCAGTTACCTCTTTGAGGTCACGGAACGCTTTGGCATGGAAACGCGCACCGAACTGATCCTGTTGCAGCGCACCATGGTCGTGGTCGAAGGTGTGGCGCGCAGCCTCAATCCGCAGATCAACATCTGGCAGGTCGCGCGGCCCGTGGTCGAGGATTACATCAAGCAGACCATCGGCCCGCGCGCCGCGCTGCGGGATCTGGGGCGCACGGCACTGGTTCTGTCGCGCTATGGCCCAAGGCTTCCGGGTCTGGTCGAGGCGGCGCTCATCCGGCAAAGCACCCCGCAGGAGCCGCCGAAACGTGCCGTCTGGCCAGAGCGGGCGCTCTGGGCGGGGCTTGGTATGGTGATTGGCGCGGTTGGCGTCACGGTAGCGGCGATCTTGGTCGGGTTTTGACGAATATCGGCCAAATCAGGTGCGCCTGTGGCTGCTTGTGGAAACTCGCGTTGCCGTGTCTGGCTGTGATCGTTATGATCTGGGAGAGAAGTGGCAGGCGCTCGAAACCGGTGAAAAGTCGATGACAGTCAGATTGCGAAACATCTTGGGCGCTGTGGCCATCGTGACGGGGGCAACCGGGGCATCTGGGGCCTATGCCAATGATCTGGTCACGACACTGACGAACAATTACGGCACGCCGGGCGGCCTGATCGACATGCCGACCGCCGAAATGGCGCCGGATGGCCAGCTGTCCACGACCATTTCCTATTTCGACGGGTTCAGCAAAACCACGCTCAGTTTTCAGGTTGCGCCGTGGCTGACCGGCAGTTTCCGGTATGCCGGAACGCGGGATCTTACGCCGCAATTCAATACCTTCTATGATCGCAGCTTTGACTTGCGATTTCGGGTGTTCAAGGAAACCGATTTTTCACCGGCCATTGCCGTGGGTCTTCAGGACTTTCTGGGGACGGGTGTTCTTGGTGCGGAATATATCGTCGCCACGAAATCCGTTGGCAATCGGTTGCGCATGACCGCCGGTCTTGGTTGGGGACGGTTCGGGTCCAACAATTCGATCAGCGGATTCGGCACAAGGGAGCCGTTCAATTTCGCCGGTGTCGGTACCGGCGGCGATGTCAGCATCTCGAACTGGTTCAAGGGTGATATCGGCCTTTTTGGCGGCTTCAGCTATGAGGTGACCGACAAGCTGTCGTTCGCTCTCGAATATTCCTCTGACAGTTACGATACAGAGCGGCGTGCCGGGATCTTTGACCAGAGCACCCCGGTCAATGCCAGCCTGACCTACCGGCTGGCGCAGGATGCAAGTATTCGGGCCTTTGTTCTGCATGGAGAGGAGATTGGTATCAACCTCGCCATCGCGATCAATCCGCGCGCCATGCCGGTGCCCGGCGGTCTGGAACCGGCCCCGCTGCCCGTGTCCGTGCGCGATCCCGATACCGCCCGCGATCTTGGCTGGGCAGACCAGCCTGCGGCGCGCGCTCAGGTCGCGAAATCGCTGGATGAAACGCTGGCGCTGGATGAGATTGACCTGATCCGCCTCCGGCTTGAGGGGCGCGCCGCCTATGTCGGCATCCAGAACGAGACCTATGACCGCACGGCGCAGGCGCTCGGGCGCACCCTGCGTGCCATGACCCGCACGTTGCCCGCCTCGGTTGAGGAGTTCCATGTAACGCTCTACACCAAAGGCATCCCGGCCAGCACCGTCAGTTTTGCCCGCACCGACATTGAAAGGCTGGAACACAAGGCCTCGGATGAGGCACTCGCAGCAGCCACCTTTCGCGACAGCCTGCGTTTCGGCAATCTTCCCGAGCCTCTGCCGGGCAAATTTCCGCGCTATGGGTGGCGCATTTACCCCTTCACGCAAGTGAGCCTCTTTGATCCCGATGAGCCGCTGCGCTTTGACGTGGCGCTGCGTTTGCAGGGACAGGCAGAGTTGGGACGTGGCTGGATGGCCCGCGCTGCGACCTCGGTGAAGATCTTCGGCAATCTGGACGAGTCCGACAGGCTCAGCAATTCGCGTATTCCGCGTGTGCGTTCAGACGCGGCGCTGTTCGCCAAATCCGATACGCCCCGTCTCGATTGGCTGACGCTGAGCAAATATCAGCGGGTCGCGCCGGATATTTATGGACGGGTGACGTTGGGATACCTTGAGCAGATGTATGCCGGGGTCTCGACCGAGGTGCTGTGGCGGCCTGTAGACAGCCGCATCGCCATCGGGGCGGAATTGAACTATGTGCAGCCGCGCGATTTCGACGGCGATTTCGGGTTGCGCGATAGCGACACGCTCAGCGGTACCATCCCGGATTTCAACGGGCATGCCTCGGTCTATTACGACTTTGGCGGGGGCTACCACGGGCAGGTCGACGCTGGTCGCTATCTGGCGGGAGATTGGGGTGTGACCGTAGGTTTCGACCGGGAGTTTGCCAACGGTTGGAAGGTGGGTGCCTTTGCCACCAAGACCGACGTCTCGGCGCAGGATTTCGGCGAAGGGTCTTTTGACAAGGGTATCCGCATCACGGCCCCGATTTCGTGGATTCTGGGCAAGCCGACGCAGCAGGCGCCGACAATGGTCATTCGGCCGCTGACCCGCGACGGGGGCGCGCGCGTGAACGTCACCGATCGCCTCTATGAAACCGTGCGCAACTCGCACGAGCGTGACACCGTGGCAAGTTGGGGGAAATTCTGGAGATGATCGGTGTGTCCCTGCCTCGGTTGAGCCTTCTGATATGTATTTTTGCCCTGGCGGGCTGTTCGAGCCAGCGCAGTTCGGATAACGTATTCTCGGTCGGCAAGAGCCTGATCGTTCAAAGCCGCGTGAAACCGGTGGAACCTGATCCCAAGCTTGTTCAGGCGGTTGCCGTGGACGCGCTGTCCAAGACGACCGGGCCTGTCTTGCTCTACGCTCTTGAGGAACGCAAGGCTGTCGCCGTTCTTCGGCCCATCGCCCAGAATGGTGCCTATCAGACCTGGGCCGCCTATGGCAGTTCCGCCAGACTCAGCGCCACGACGCTGAATGGTGTTCTGGTCTCGACCCGCGGTCTTGGGAATGACCTCATGTCGTCGCGGCTGGAGCCGCTTCTTGATGTCGTCTCGCGGCGCGTGGACGGCGTAGCGACGATCCAGCAACGCTATCTCGATGGTGAGAACCAGATCGTGAACCTGAAATCCGACTGCAAGATCACGCGCGGAGAGACAGAAACGCTGGGCGGTGTCAGCGGGTCGGTATCAGCCGTGCGCATGACAGCCGAATGTTGGCAGGCGGATCGCAGCGTGGTGAATTCATACCTTGTCGATGCAAATGGCACGGTCGTGCAATCGCGTCATTGGGCTGGCCCGACGATGGGCTATAGTTCGATCCAGCGGTTGCGTTGATCTCTCAGGGGGCGCTGTCGGCGGCCTTGGCCGCGTTGGGGTTTATGAAATACTGGTCATCCGTCGGCAGGGCACGCCGCCCCGCCAGATAGTCGAGTGTGGTTTCGCACCGCGCCCCGCCAAAAAACCGAGCGAGCGCATTTCTAAATATCTCCGGTCCGCCAGCCTCTGCAAAGAGTATGGCACAAGACTGGAGTTCGAGCGCGTCAATGCCGCCTAGAGCGTGTTGCGCTCAATCGAAACCACAGCCGTCCCGGGCTTGACCCGGGACCTCGCCGAGGCAGCGTGGAGGCCCCGGCTCGGGAGCCGGGGCGATGTGAACCCGATCAGACGCAACACGCCCTAAAACGCGCTCGGCCGTGATGTTTTCAAGAGCCAGCAGCGCCGCGCAGGTTTCGATCAATCGCGGCCCTAGCACCGTATGTTCCAGATAGGCCCGCGCGTGATCAAGATCGTCGATTGCAAAGGATTTCGCGAATTCCGAGCGCCCCAGCCCCTTGACCTGAGGCAGCACGAACCACGCCCAGTGCTGCCGCTTTTCCCGATTGCGAATTTCGTTCAGCGGAAGAGGTCAGATGCGGTCCTGTGCCGCGACGAAACGCTCCAAATTCATCGCGCTACCCTTTGTTTTTCAATTCTGGATCGTCAAAATGCCCGGAAGATTTAACCCATGTTCCCGCGCGCAATCCAATGCAATCTCATATCCCGCATCGGCATGGCGCATCACGCCGGTCGCCGGATCGTTCCAGAGCACCCGCGCCAGACGCCGGTCCGCCTCTGCGGTGCCATCGCAACAGATCACCATGCCGGAATGCTGGCTGAACCCCATGCCAACGCCGCCGCCATGGTGCAGGCTGACCCATGTAGCCCCAGAGGCGCAGTTGAGCAGCGCGTTGAGCAAGGGCCAGTCGCTGACCGCGTCCGAGCCATCGCGCATCGCCTCGGTCTCGCGGTTGGGGCTGGCCACTGATCCGCTATCGAGGTGATCGCGACCAATCACCACCGGGGCGCTCAATTCCCCGGTGCGCACCATCTCATTAAAGGCCAGCCCCAGCTTGTGCCGCAGTCCCAGACCGACCCAGCAGATACGCGCAGGCAATCCCTGAAACGCGATCCGCTCACGCGCCATGTCGAGCCAGTTGTGCAGATGCGGATCGTCGATCAATTCCTTCACCTTGGCGTCGGTCTTGTAGATATCCTCTGGATCACCGCTGAGGGCGCACCAACGAAACGGCCCGATCCCCCGGCAAAAGAGCGGGCGGATATAGGCCGGCACAAAGCCGGGAAAGGCAAAGGCATCCTTCAACCCCTCGTCAAGCGCCACCTGACGGATGTTGTTGCCATAGTCGAGCGTGGGCACGCCTGCGTTCCAGAAATCGACCATTGCCTGCACCTGCACCCGCATCGAGGCGCGCGCGGCCCGCTCAACCGCCTTGGGGTCGGTCTCTTGCGCCTCGCGCCATTGGGCCACGGACCAGCCCTGCGGCAGATAGCCATGCACAGGATCATGGGCCGAGGTTTGGTCGGTAACGATATCGGGGCGCACCCCGCGCCTGACCAGTTCCGGAAACACATCCGCCGCGTTTCCGATCAGCGCCACGCTCTTGGCCTCGCCCGCCGTGCACCAGCGGTCGATCATGGCAAGAGCCTCGTCCAGATCATGCGTGATTTCATCCACATAGCGCGTGCGCTTGCGAAATTCGGCGCGGCTCTCGTCGCATTCCACAGCCAGACAGCAGGCCCCTGCCATCACCGCGGCCAGTGGCTGTGCGCCGCCCATCCCCCCCAGACCTCCGGTCAGAATCCAGCGCCCTTTGAGGACGCCGCCGTAATGCTGCCGCCCCGCCTCGACAAAGGTTTCATAGGTGCCCTGCACGATGCCCTGCGTGCCGATATAGATCCACGACCCTGCGGTCATCTGACCATACATCATCAACCCCTTCTTATCGAGCTCGCTGAAATGGTCCCAGGTGGCCCAATGCGGGACAAGGTTGCTGTTGGCGATCAGCACACGGGGCGCATCCCTATGGGTGCGGAACACGCCCACCGGCTTGCCCGATTGCACCAGCAGCGTTTCATCCTCTTCGAGCGCGCGCAGCGCCGCGACGATCCGGTCGAAATCCTGCCAGGTGCGCGCCGCGCGCCCGATACCGCCATAGACGACGAGTTCATGGGGATTTTCCGCCACATCGGGGTGCAGGTTGTTCATCAGCATGCGCAGCGGCGCCTCGGTCAGCCAGCTCTTGGCGCTGAGCGTGGTGCCGGTCGCGGGATAGATATCACGGATGTTGTGGCGCGGGTTGGTCATGGTGTGGTCCTCGGTGGGTGGTAGGAGAAGCGGGGGCAGGCTTAAAGGCTGTGCGGTGCTGCCCCACGTGTGAGCGGCAGATCAAGACCGCTGGCCGCCACCAACGCTCCGGCGCGCACCATGGCTGCGGCGGCGTTGAGATCGGGGGCAAGGTAGCGATCGCTGGTCAGGGGCGGTATTTCGCGACGCAGGCGGGTGATGACCGCATGCAGCGCATCGCTGGTCCGCAACGGGGCGCGAAACGAAATCCCTTGCGCGGCGCAGATGGCCTCGACCCCCAGAATGACGCTCAGATTGCCATTCATCCGGCGGAGCCGCCGCGCGGCATGGGCGGCCATGCTCACATGATCCTCCTGATTGGCAGAGGTGGGGGTGGAATCGGTGGTGCAGGGATTGGCCAGATGCTTGTTCTCGCTCATGAGTGCGGCGGTCGTGACCTCGGCAATCATCAGCCCGGAATTCAGCCCCGGTTCCGGGGTCAGGAACGGCGGCAGGTCAAAGCTCAACGTGGGATCAACCATCAGCGCTACGCGCCGTTGCGCGATGGCCCCGATTTCGGAAATCGCCATGGCGATCTGATCGGCGGCAAAGCCCACGGGCTCGGCGTGGAAATTGCCGCCCGACACGATCATGCCACCCTCGGGATGCTCCGGGTCCACCAGAACCAGCGGATTGTCGGTCACGGCATTGGCCTCGATTTCCAGAACCTCGCCCGCGCGGCGCAAGAGATCGACCGCCGCCCCAGACACCTGCGCCTGACAGCGGATGCAATAGGGGTCTTGCACGCGGCTGTCGCCGTCGCGGTGGCTCTCACGGATTTCGCTCCCCTGCATCAACGCCGCCTGCGCGCGCGCCACGTCGATCTGGCCGGGATGGCCGCGCAAGTGGTGGATCGCGGGTACCAGTGGCGCGGTGGACCCCATGATCGCATCGGTCGAAAGGGCCGCCGTGACAACGCAACTCTGCGCATTGCGCCACGCCTCCCAGAGGCCGGTGAGCGCGCAAGCGGTGGAAAATTGCGTGCCATTGATCAGCGCCAGCCCTTCCTTGGGGCCAAGCGTGATCGGCACAAGGCCCTGCCGCGCCATGGCCTCGGCACCGGGCAGACGTTCGCCGCCGACCCAAGCCTCGCCCGCGCCGATCATCACCGCCGCCATATGCGCCAGCGGCGCCAGATCGCCCGAGGCGCCAACCGATCCCTGATCCGGCACCACCGGTGTGATGCCACGGTCCAGCATCGCCTCAATCAAGGCGATCGTGGACCAGGCCACGCCCGAGGCACCACGCCCGAGGCTCAGCAGCTTGAGCACCATCATCAGCCGGGTCGTGGCAACATCCAGCGCCTCGCCCACGCCGCAGCAATGCGACAGGATGAGATTGCGTTGCAATTCGGCGGTCTTTTCCGGCGCGATCTTGACGCTGGCCAATTTGCCAAAGCCGGTATTCACACCATACACAGCCGTATGTCCCGCCGCTGCCTTGGCGACAAGCGCATGCGCCGCCTCGACCGCGGGCCGCACGCTGCGGTCAAGGGTGACGGGCAATGCGTCGCGCCAGATGCTTTCCAGCACCGCCAGCCGCGCCTGACCGGGAACCAGTGTGAGTGTCATGCCGTGCCTCCGAAAATCCGCTGCCAGAGCGGGTTAAACCCAATACGATAGGCCAGTTCGGCGGGGTGCTCGATATCCCAGATCGCCAGATCGGCGCGCGCCCCGGCGGCAATCACACCGCAATCTGTCAGCCCAAGGGCGCGCGCGGCCTCTCGTGTGACCCCGGTCAGCGCCTCTTCCGGCGTCATGCGAAAGAGCGTGCAGCCCATGTTCATCGCCAACAAGAGCGAGGCCATGGGCGACGAGCCGGGGTTGCAATCGGTGGCCAGCGCCATAGCCACGCCCTCGGTGCGAAAGGCGTCAACCGGCGGCAGCCGTGTTTCCCGCAACGTGTAGAACGCGCCGGGCAATA
>JBLRXE010000044.1:0-10986 GCA_047920895.1 Roseovarius sp. | reverse complement strand
TGGTGGAACTGGGCAGCACCGATCAGGTGTTCGCGCCCCCCTATCACCCCTATACCGAGGCGCTCTTGTCGGCGGTGCCGATTGCCGACACGCGGATCACCAAGAAACATATCGTGCTCGAGGGCGATGTGCCATCGGCGATGAACCCGCCGCCCGGCTGCCCGTTCCAGACGCGCTGTCGATGGAAAGCGCAGGTGCCGGGGGGCCTGTGCGACCGTGAAGTGCCGCCCGTGCGTGAGATCGCGCCAGGGCATCAGGTGAAATGCCACCTGTCGCAAGAGATGTTTGAGCGGATGGAGCCGGTGATCACAGTTGCGGCAGAGTGAGGGGCGACATAGGCGGTCGCCCCTCCCCGTTTCGGCTTATTGTGACGCGATCATTTCGGACTGTTTGACGATAACCTCGGCCTGTTTAATCGAGGCGATGTCAACAAGGCGGCCTTTGTAGGTGGTGGCCCCTTCGCCGCGCGCCTTGGCCTCTTCCATCGCCTTCAGGATTTCGCGGGCCTCTTGCACGGCGGCCTCAGAGGGCGTGAACACCTCGTTGGCAAGCGCGATCTGTTTGGGGTGAATGGCCCATTTGCCGACCATCCCGAGCGTGGCCGAACGCCGCGCCTGCGCGCGAAAGCCCTCGTCATCCGAGAAATCGCCGAACGGGCCATCGACCGGCAAGACACCATGGGTGCGGCACGCGGCGACGATGGCGGTCTGCGCCCAATGCCACGGGTCCGACCAATAGCGCTGGCCCTCGCGCAGCATATAGTAATCCTCTTGCGTGCCGCCGATGCCGGTGGTCTGCATCCCCATGGAAGCGGCGAAATCGGCCGCCCCAAGGCTCATGGCCTGAAGCCGGGGCGAGGCGGCGGCGATTTCCTCGACATGACTGAGGCCGGCGGCGGATTCGATGATCACCTCGAAACTGATCCGCTTGGCGCGGCCCTTGGCGGCTTCGATGGCGGTGACGAGCGCGTCAACGGCGTAGATATCCGCGCCGCAGCCGACCTTGGGGATCATGATCTGATCGAGCCGGTCGCCCGCCTGTTCCAGAAGGTCCACCACATCGCGATACCAGAACGGGGAATCGAGGCTGTTGATGCGGACCGAGAGATACTTGTTGCCCCAATCAACCGTATTGATCGCCTCAATCGTGTTCTTGCGGGCAATGTCCTTGTCACTGGGGGCAACGGAATCCTCTAGGTCGATATTCACCACGTCCGCAGCACTCGCCGCCATTTTCCCGAACAGTTTGGTGTTGGAACCGGGACCAAAAAGCTGGCAACGGTTAGGGCGGGCAGGTGCGGGCGGTTGCAGGCGAAAGCTCATGGTGGGGTGGCTCCGTTGATTAAGGAAATTGCGGGATTGTCGCGGCTGTGGTTATGAAATTGCGTGAGGGTCTGCAAGGCGGTTTTCCTTGCCTGGTGCTTGGAAGGGTTGATGCGTCGTGAAGAAAATTCGATGAATTTAAAAAATTCACGAAGAAACATCTGCAAAAATAAAAAATAACATGAATTTAAATAGAAAATCGCGAGAAAATCGTAGGAAATTGCCGCCCAGCGATAGCGAAAGGATGCGCCATGATCGAGACCCCCTATCTGTTGTTTCTGGGCGATGCGCCCGACATGCTGGCGGCCAAGGTTGCCATTGGCATCCGCGACTGGCGGCCCGAGAATGCGCTGGGGCAATTGCGCCTGCCGGGCTGCGGTGCCGATCTGGGCCTACCCGAGATGACGCTGGTCGAGGCCAAGGCGGCCGGGGTCAAGACCGTGGTGATCGGCGTGGCCAATCGCGGCGGGGTGATCAGCGCAGCGTGGAAAAAGGTGCTGGTCACGGCACTGGAAGAAGGGTTCGATCTTGCCTCGGGGCTGCACAACCTCTTGCGCGACGAGGCCGATCTGCGCGCTGTGGCCGAGGCGACGGGGCGCGCGCTGCATGATGTGCGGGTGCCAGAGGTGGCCTATCCCATCGCGAATGGCAAGAAACGCACCGGCAAACGCTGTCTGGCGGTGGGCACGGATTGCTCGGTGGGCAAGATGTATACCGCCATGGCGATGGAGCGCGAGATGATTGCCGCTGGCATGAAGGCCACCTTTCGCGCGACCGGGCAGACGGGGATTCTCATCACCGGCGACGGCGTGCCGCTCGACGCGGTGATTGCGGATTTCATGGCCGGCTCGGTGGAATGGCTGACACCAGATAATGACCCGGATCATTGGGACCTGATCGAGGGACAGGGCAGCCTGTTCCACGTCTCCTATTCGGGGGTCACGATGGCGCTCATTCACGGGGGTCAGCCCGATGCGCTGATCCTCTGCCACGAGCCGACGCGCACCCATATGCGCGGCCTGCCCGATTACACCCCGCCGACATTGGAGGCGCTGCGCGACATGGCGCTCCCTATCGCGCGGATCGCCAACCCCGCCTGCGCGGTGGTGGGCCTCTCGGTCAACACGCAGCATATGGCCGAGACCGAGGCGCGCGCCTATCTGGAGAAGGTCGAGACTGCGATGGGATTGCCCGCAACCGATCCCTATCGGTTCGGAGCCGCACCGCTGGTGGCTGCCTTGGCGGCGATTTGAGTATTTTTGGAACGATGAAAGGGGGCGCTCTTGCAGATTGAAGTGACGCGGGATGTGTTCCGGCTGGCGCAGGTGTTCACCATCAGCCGGGGATCGCGAACCGAGGCCAAGGTGCTGACCGTGCGGATCAGCGCGGGCGGTTTGACGGGCTGGGGCGAATGTGTGCCCTATGCCCGCTACGATGAGACGCTGGAGAGTGTGACAGCCGAGATCAAGGGCCTGCCGGGGACGGTGACGCGCGCCGCGCTCTACGATCTCTTGCCTGCCGGGGCGGCGCGTAACGCGGTGGATTGCGCGCTCTGGGATCTGGAGGCCAAGCGCGCGGGATGCCGCGTCTGGGATCTGGCCGGGTTGCCTGCGCCGGGGCCGGAGATCACCGCCTATACGCTGTCGCTCGACACACCCGAGGCGATGCAGGTGCAGGCCGAAAAGCACGCGCACCGGCCTCTGCTCAAGATCAAGCTGGGCACGCCGGATGACATGCCACGGCTGGAAGCCGTCCGGCGAGGTGCGCCGGGGGCCAAGATCATCGTCGATGCCAATGAAGGGTGGAGCGCGGCGGTCTATGCTGATCTCGCACCGCATCTGGTGCGGCTTGGCGTGGCGCTGGTGGAACAACCGCTGCCCGCTGGCGAGGATGAGGCGCTGATCGGCATGGCGCGGCCCGTTCCAGTCTGTGCCGACGAGAGCTGTCACGACCGCGCCAGCCTGCCCGGATTGGCGGGCAAATATGATGTAGTCAACATCAAGCTGGACAAGACCGGTGGGCTGACCGAAGCGCTCGCCCTGCGCGATGCGGCCCGTGCTGAGAGCTATGGGATCATGGTCGGCTGCATGATCGGAAGCTCGCTTGCGATGGCGCCCGCGACGCTTGTGGCACAGGGGGCGATGGTGACAGACCTTGACGGCCCGCTTCTGTTGGCCGAAGACCGCGACAATGCTTTGATTTTCGATGCCGCGGGCGTGCATCCGCCACGGCCAGAACTATGGGGATGAGACCATGCGCACGGTCTATGTAAACGGCGAGTATCTGCCGGAAACCGAGGCCACCGTTTCGATTTTCGACCGGGGGTTTCTGATGGCCGATGGTGTTTATGAGGTGACAAGCGTGCTGGGGGGCAAGCTGATTGATTTCGGCGGGCATCTGGCGCGGCTGGAGCGGTCGCTGAGCGAGCTGGACATGAAGAAGCCGGCGGCGTTCGATGATCTCTTGGAGATTCACCGCGAATTGGTGCGCGCCAATGAGATCATCGATGGTCTGGTCTATCTTCAGGTCACGCGCGGCAGCGATGGCGACCGCGATTTTATGTTCCCGAACGCCGAGACGACCGAGCCGACGCTGGTGCTCTTTACCCAGTCCAAGCCGGGTCTGGCCGACAGCCCGGCGGCCAAGACGGGGATCAAGGTCATCAGCATCGAGGATATTCGCTGGGGCAGACGGGATATCAAGACGGTGCAGTTGCTCTATCCGTCGATGGGCAAGATGATGGCCAAGAAGGCCGGATGCGATGACGCCTGGATGGTCGAGGATGGTCATGTGACGGAAGGAACAAGCAACAACGCCTATATCGTCAAGGGCAACCGGATCATCACGCGGCAATTGTCCAATGACATCCTGCACGGAATCACCCGCGCCGCCGTATTGCGCTTTGCCCGCGAGGCGCAGATGGAGGTCGAGGAACGCGCCTTTACGATTGACGAGGCCAAGGATGCCGATGAGGCTTTTGTGACCTCGGCCAGTGCCTTTGTCATGCCGGTGGTCGAGATTGACGGGGTCGCCCTTGGGAGCGGTGTGCCGGGTCGGGTGGCCGCACGGTTGCGCGAAATCTATCTGGAAGAGAGCCTGAAAGCGGCAGTCTGAGCCGCGCATTTCTGCACAGAATATGGGCGAAATCGGGGAATTGAGCGCGGGGGGTATTGGGGCCATTCTAGGGAAAACCCGAGATTGGAGCCGCAAATGATCCCCGTTCACCCTGAGGCCCGCATCGGGCATGTGCATCTGAAAGTGGCCGATCTGGACCGCGCCATCGGATTTTATTCCGGTGTCCTAGGCTTTGAATTGCAACAGAAATTCGGCGATCGTGCGGCGTTCCTGTCGGCGGGGGGCTATCATCACCACCTTGGCCTGAATACTTGGGAGAGCCTGGGCGGGACGCCTGCGCCAAGAGGGCATACTGGCCTCTATCACACGGCCTTTCTCTATCCGGACCGCGCACAACTGGCGGATGCCCTGCGCCGGGTGATCCGTGCTGGGATCACGATCGAAGGGGCGGCGGATCACGGGGTGAGTGAGGCGATCTATGTCAGTGACCCGGATGGCAATGGCGTGGAGCTCTACCGCGATCGCCCTGAATCCGAATGGCCACGGGATTCAGAGGGCAACCTGGCAATGGTGAATGATCCCATTGATTTGAAAGAGCTTTTGTCACACGCCCCGGCAGGGGCTTAGATGCGCAGCACGGCAGGGTCCAAGCCGTTGCAGCGTTCGTGAACGGTCCAACGCGTCTTACCCTCAAGTATTGAGACATTGGGTAAAAGACTGCGCTGACAAAAGGCTGGAGCACGGCGCGGCAAAACCGCCCTCTGGAACCCTTCTGTCCGGTGGTCTTCATGGACGCGATCCGGGTCAATATCCGCAGCGATGGCGCGGTGTCGAACACGGCGGCCTTCGTGGCGCTGGCGATCCTGCCGGATGGAACGCGCGACGTCTTGAGCCTTTGGTTTCAGGTCAATGAGGGCGCCAAATTCTGGGCCAAGGTGCTGAACGATCTGCGCAACCGGGCCGTTCAGGACATCCTGATCGCGGTCGTGGACGGCCTCAAGGGCTTCGCCCAGGCCATCAAGGCGGCATTTCCTCAGACGCAGATCCAGCCGGGGTTCCGCCCGTTCAGGGCTGTATTGATCCCCCGGATCAATCCCGAGACGTCCTTCACCCTGCATCTGCTGCGCCACTCCATGAGATTCGCCAGGTTCAAGCGGAAAACGGTTGATCCAGTGGATCAATCGCCGCGCAGAACAGGACCGCAAAGCTGTGGCGACGGCGCTGAAGGCCGTTTACACGGTCGTGGACGCCGAGGCCGCGCTGGCGAAGTTCGAGAACAGCAATCTTGCCCGGCAATACCCCGCCATCGCGCCTTCATGGCGGCGGGCCTGGAACGAGGTCATCCCATTCCTCGACTATCCGCCCAAGGTGCGACGACTGATCTATACCACGGATGTGATCGAGGCGCTGCACTCAAAAATCCGACGTGCCGTCCGATCCCGCGGCCACTATCCCAGCGACGAGGCGGCGGCAAAGTTGATCTATCTTGCGCTGAATGCTACCTCTACCGAGTGGAAGCGATCAGTGCGCGAATGGCACGCCGTCAAAAGCCAGTTCGCGATCATGTTCGAAGACCGCTTTCCAATGGCGTAACGAAATGCGCCAGGGCACAAAATTCTTCACAGTCTCCATCTGATCAGAAAACTGTATGAAACCACCAGCGTCATCATCACCACCAACCTCGCGTTCGGCAAATGTGTGTCTGTGTTCGACGATGCCAAGAAGACAACCGCGTTGCTTGACCGTGTCACGCACCACTGCACCATCATCGAGACCGGCAATGCGTCCTACCGTTTCGCCCAAAGCTGATCCCGCCAGAAAATCTGAAACTGCACAAGCAAAGCCCACAGACGAGCCTGCTATATGGGAGCTGCTCGTCTGTGGGCTTTAACACCGCCGGGGTGGGTCAGTTTTAAATGATCACACCGGGTCACTTTTGAATGCACATTGACACCCTCACCAAAGAGCGATGCCTTTCTCTGCCAGACCTTTCCGGTCGCGAATAGCAGACGGCAGGCCCCCGGCGGCACCAACACGCGAAAGAACGCGCCGCCCCGGATATACGCCGCCAGAGCCGCCTCTCCAGTCTCGGCATCCAACAGGGTCACGACATGATCACGCCCGGCAAGGTCTTGACCTGTCGTGGGAAAACGGCGGGTAGGCCGGTCCTGTTCCACAACAACCCGGCAGGCGGCGACGCATTTGCCTCGGCGCGCGCATCCGGCGCAATGAACCCAAGACAAAGAGCCAAGGCCAAGGCGACAGACCAACTGCGCAGGGTCTTTATATTTATGGCCAGTGTCACAGCTTGCGCAGATAGGCCCAGGACACATGCCCCCGCAGCCCCGGTGCCCGCTCCAACGAGACCTCGCACCAGCGTGTGCCGCCGGTCTGCTGACAGCGATGCACCCGCAGGACGGTCCCATTCGGCAACCCAACGATCACGTCATAACCGATCCCCGGCCCTCCCCGCATCTTGAGCATGTCGTCGCCTGCGACCCCATGGACCTCATAACGCCCAAGCGACGCCGCATCCGCCGGTGCCGCGTATAGAACGGCACCGGACAAAAGACTTGCCAGCCCGATCACAATAGCTCTGCGCATCGCACCCCCGCTTCCCACTCGTTGTAATTCTATCCTTTGATCGCCCGAAACGGAATAGCCCGGAACAACCACGCTGTGTGACCGGCGACGATGTGCTTTGAGGACATCATGAATCCTCGGCAATTTCTGTATCCGGGCGACCCAGCACACCTTGGCGCATGGGACGGCATACGGCCTTCCTGCGCGCGCCGGGATATGCACGCTGGTGCGGTTTTTCTGTGGCGTTGCTGATGCGGCGCGCGAAAGCGACTGCGATGTAAATATACCCCATCACAAGCACTCCGCATCGTTGCAAAATTTGGTTCGATAGTGCCCTACAGGGTGGTGTAGGTTCTGGCTGAGGTGGTCTCCGCCTTCATCACCGCCTTCGCGCAGGACACTGCCGAGGCCGCCAGCGCCCATTCTTGCCTCAAACTGTCCACCGGACAGTTTGCCGCCTGCGGCGGACTGGCGCGAATTTCCCACAGAGCACCGCGTCAAGCTGCATTCCACGACTCCGATTGAACGTCTGAACGGCGAGATCAAGCGCCGCACCAATGTCGTCGGGTTCAGCGGGAAAACAGCGCCCCACGCTCTTTTCTGACCCTCCTCACTGCCCTCATCAGCCTGCCCGCCGTGGCATCCTGATCAAGCAGGCCCGCGCCGAACATCACGGTGACGATCAGCGCCAGCGTCATCACCGATCAAGTGACGCATGGCCTGCGTGGCTGAAATATCGCGCGCATTCCTGCGGGGGGAAGACGTCCTAGGCGGATGCGATGGCGTTGCAGAGGGTATCTGCACATCTGGCAGCGGCACTTCGGACAAGAGCCTTGCGCTTGGCAAATACCATTTCGATGGGCTTCAGATTGAGCAAATAGGGCGCCTTCTCAAGCCAGCCAAGGATCTGCTGCGTGTGAGCCTCAATCGCCTCGGAACACCGATCCCCACCCATCGGCCGCGCTTCGGCCCTACCGTCGTTCGCCCGGGTTGCTGGCCATCTGACCGCTGGCGTGCGCGAAATCCACATCCGCGAACCGCCGCACTGGCCGACATCCCTGACCCAGAGCGATTACAAACCGCCTGCGCAAATCCGAAGAATAAGGCCTGCCCATCCATGCCGCCCCCTTCACGGCAGTCCGTATGACCCAGAAATCAGGCCGGGTGGGAATCCCAAAGTTTCAAGTTGGTCGTGGCCGACTCTAGCCGCCTGGTCGATCCTGTCCTGCGAATGCGCTGCGCCCAAGGACCCGGACGGTTACAAGGCCCTGGACAATCAAAGTGGCGAGTACCAAGACCACAAATGCAATCGGCAGCGCCCAGCCTGGTCCCGTCACGGTCTCGATGGCGCGCAGGGCTGCATCGCGGGACCAAAGGAGGAGCAGGCCCGATGCACAACCGGTGCCGAGGACGACCATTGCCGCCTTTGGACGGGGCCCTTTGAGAAATCCTCGGGCCTGTCCGGTTCGAAGCAACAGCACAGCGTAGAGCGTGAGGCCCGCCGATGTCGCAAGGGCAAGGCCTGCGGCCCCAAGCGCGGGGGCGAGCAGGATCTTGAGCCCGATGTTGACCACAGTGGCGGCGACCAAGAGCCGAAGCGGCGTTCGTGTGTCCCCGCGCCCGTGGAATCCGGCGACGAGCGAGCGCAGCGCCAGTGCCGGGACCAGCCCGAGGGCATAGGCCGCAAGGATCGCCGCTGCGGCCTTGGCGGCGGCCATGTCAAAAGCCCCGCGCACGAACAGGATTTGCAGCGCCCAATCTCCGAGCGTTGCCATCAAAACCGCGACCGGCACGCCCACCACAAGACAGATCAGCAACGCGCGGTCGAGCACGGCCCGCATGCCTGCCGCGTCACCGAGACCCGCGCGGCGCCCGATATCGGGCAAGATGACCGTCCCGAGCGCCACGCCGATGAGGCCGATGGGAAGCTGATAGAGGCGGTCGGCATAATAAAGGTGCGAGAGTGAACCTGTAGGCAGGAAGGTCGCAATGATCGTGTCGGCGAAGATCGCCACCTGAAGCGCGCCCGAGGTCAGGATCGCAGGCCCGAGGCGGCGGAACACAAGGCGTGTATCGGGCGAGAGACCCAGCCGCGGCCGCGGTAGGGGCAGGCCCGCGCGGGTCGTGGCCACGGCCAGCAACACCACCTGCCCCACACCCGATGCCATCACGCCCCAGGCGGCGGCATGGGCGGCGCTTGGAAAGGAGGCGGCCATCAGGAGCGCGCCGATCATGAACAGGTTGAGCAGGATCGGGGCAGCGGCCGGTGCGGCAAAGCGGTCACGCCCATTCAAAAGGGCCGCCAGGAAGGCGACCAGTGACATGCAAAGCAGATAGGGAAAGGTGATCCGCGTCAGCGTGACGACCAGCGGCCATGTTTCATCGGCCGGCGAGAGGCCTGGGGCGAGCACCGCGAGCATCCAGCCCGTTGCCCCGAGCGCAAAAGCCAGCAGCGCAAGATTGGCGAGGGTCAGCCAGCCCAGAACCTCTGACCCAAGCCGTGTGCTGTCGCGTCCGGCGGCGTCGGCGGCGGCCCATGTCGGCAGAAAGGCCGCGTTGAAGGCACCCTCGGCCAGGATCGCGCGGAAATGGTTGGGCAGGCGAAAGGCCAGCATGAAGGCGTCCGCCACCGGCCCCGCGCCAAGGATCGCGGCCAGCACCACATCGCGCAGAAAGCCGAGTATTCGGCTGGCCAGTGTCAGGCCGGAAACGGTGCCGAGTTTGCGCAGCATGGCGTGGAACCCTTGAGACTGAAGCGACACACCGCGAAACCCGGCGCGCGGCAGGCAGTTTTCGATTGAAACCACGGCTTCCTTTATCGTTTATGCAGGACAACGCCAACTCCTTTGAGAAAGCTCTCCATGAGTCTTGAGCAGATCTTTGTCCTCGCGCTTGTTGCGGTGGTTTTCCTGAGCTTCTTCAAGGAGATTTATCCGCCCGAGGTGACGGCGCTTGCGGCCTCGGCGGCGCTCTTGGCGACGGGCATCATCGAGACCCGGGATTTTCTCAAGGTATTCAGTTCCTCGGCCCCGATCACCATCGCGATGATGTTCATCATCTCTGCGGCGCTGGAGCGCACCGGCGTGCTCACGATCATCGGCGATGTGCTGAAACGACAGGCGCGCGGGTCGTTCCTGCGGACCATGTTGTTGATGATGGTCGGCACGATGGGGGCTTCGGCCTTTATGAACAACACGCCCGTGGTGATCCTGCTCACGCCGATCATGATCTCGGTCGCGGCCTCGGTTGGTGTGGCGCCATCGCGGTTGTTGATCCCGCTCAGCTTTTCGGCGATCTTTGGGGGCACGCTGACATTGGTTGGCACCTCGACCAATATCCTGATGAGCAGTGTCGCACAGGAGACTGGACAGCCGCCGATCACCATGTTCGAGATGACGCTGCCCGGCCTGATCTTTGCCTGTGTGGGCATGCTCTACATGGTGTTCGCGGGGCGCTATCTCTTGCCGGACCGCGCGTCGCTGTCGGGGCTCTTGGGACAAGAGGGCAAGCGGAGGTTTCTGGCGCGGCTCTTGATCCCCAATGGATCGAAATATATCGGCAAGCGGCTGGTCGATTTGCCCTTCAACACGGCTGAGACCCGCATCCTCGATGTAGTGCGCGGCGAGGTCTCGATGCGCCGCACCATGAAGGATCTGGTGCTGGAAGTCGGCGACCGGCTGGTGCTCAAGACCGGCACGGGCGAGATTTTAGGGCTGAAGGAAGATGGTCAGATCGCCTTTCGCGACCGGGACGATCATGATGTCGAGCCGGTGACCGCCGATCAGACCATCACGATGGAGGCCAGTGTCGGCCCCAATTCGCATCTGCGCGGGCGGCCGATCAAGGATCTCAAGCTGCGCCGGAAATATGGCGTTTACCTCATGGCGGTGCATCGGCAGGAGCAGAACATCAGTCAGGAGTTACAGGACCTGCGGCTGCAATTCGCCGATACGCTGTTGCTCGAGGGACCACCCGAGGGGATTCAGCGGATGATGGAGGATGGCGG
>JBLRXE010000043.1:0-11212 GCA_047920895.1 Roseovarius sp. | reverse complement strand
CTTTCATGCCCGGCAACTGCCCGCCTTCGCCGGGCTTGGCGCCTTGGGCGACCTTGATTTCCAATTCCTCGCAATGGTTGAGATATTCCGCCGTCACGCCAAAGCGGCCTGATGCCACCTGCTTGATCTTGGCGCTTGGATTGTCGCCATTGGCCTCCGGCGTGAAATGCGCCGGGTCTTCGCCGCCCTCGCCACTGTCAGAGCGCGCGCCGATCCGGTTCATCGCCACGTTCAGAGTCTTGTGCGCCTCGGGACTGAGCGCCCCGAGCGACATGCCGGGCGTCACGAACCGCTTGCGGATCGCGGTCACGCTCTCGACCTCTTCGATCGGGATCGCCTTGCCCAAGGGCTTGATCGCCATCAGGTCGCGCAGATGGATGGGCGGATTGGCCTGCATCGCGGCGCTGTAGCGTTTCCAGAGCTCATAGCTCGCCTTGTTGCATGCCGTTTGCAGGATATGCATCGTCTGCGCGCCCCAGGCATGGGTTTCGCCCGATTTCCGCGCCTTGTAAAAGCCACCGATAGGCAGAATATCCTGTTCCCCGCGCCAGCCGCGTGCATGAATCTCTTCCAGCTTGGCCTGAATCCCCGAGACACCGATGCCGCTGATCCGGCTGGTCAGACCGGGGAAATATTCCGCGCACATGGCACGGCTCAGGCCCACCGCCTCGAAATTCAAACCGCCGCGATAGGAGGAGATCACCGAAATCCCCATCTTGGACATGATCTTCAAGAGACCCTGATCAATCGCCGCGCGGTAGCGCGCGACCGCCTCGGTCAGGCTGCCGTCAATCAGGCCGCGCCCGATCCGGTCGGCGATGCTGTCCTCGGCCAGATAGGCATTGACCGTGGTCGCCCCCGCACCGATCAGCACGGCGAAATAATGCGGGTCGATACATTCGGCAGAGCGCACGTTGAGGCTCGAGAATGTGCGCAATCCCTTGCGCGTCAGGTGGCTATGCACCGCACTCGTCGCCAGAATCATCGGCATGCCGATGCGGTTCTCGTTCTGGTGTTGATCCGTCAGAATGAGATGCCCGGTGCCCGAGCGGATGGCATCCTCGGCCTCGGCGCGGATACGCTCCAGCCCGTCTTGCAGGGCGTTCTTGCCGGGCGCAAAGGTGCAATCGATTTCGGTCACATCGGCGTTGAACTGCTTGATCATCTCGGCCCATTGGGCATTGCCCACGAACGGGCTTTCGAGCACCAGAATCTCTGTCTGCGCGCTTGATTCATCGAGCACGTTCTTGAGATTGCCGAACCGCGTCTTGAGGCTCATCACCCGGTATTCGCGCAAGCTGTCAATCGGCGGATTTGTCACCTGACTGAAATTCTGCCGGAAAAAATGGCTCAGCGGACGATACTGCTTGGACAGAACGGCACTCGGCGTGTCATCGCCCATGCTTACCACTGCCTCTTTACCATCCTCGGCCATGGGGGCCAGGATCTGCTCCAGCTCCTCGATGCTGTAACCGGCAGCAATCTGGCGCTTGCGCAGTTCTGCGCCGGTATAGAGCGGCGCTTCGCTCACGCCCGAGAGCGCCTCGTCCAACTCGTTGATCCTGCCGACCCACTCGCCAAAGGGCTGCGCATTGGCCAGCCGGTTCTTGATCTCTGAATCGTGATAGAGCTTGCCCTCGGTCATATCCACGGCCAGCATCTGACCCGGCCCAAGTGCGCCCTTTTCCTTGACCGTTCGCTCGTCGATCGGGACCATCCCGGCCTCGGACCCTGCAATCACCAGCCCGTCGCCCGTCACCACATAGCGCATCGGGCGTAGACCGTTGCGGTCTAGCCCGGCGCAAACCCAGCGCCCATCGGTCATGGCCAACGCCGCCGGGCCGTCCCACGGCTCCATCACGGAATTGCAATAGGAATACATGTCCCGCCACGACTGCGGCAATTCCTCGGCCTGCTTGGACCAGGATTCGGGCACCAGCATGGTCTTGGCCATCGGCGCGGACCGCCCGGCGCGCACCAGCACCTCGAACACGGCATCGAGGGCGGCGCTGTCGCTTGACCCTTGCGGGATGATCGGCTTGATGTCCTCGGCCAGATCGCCAAAGGCCCCGCTTGCCATGCGGATTTCATGGCTCTTCATCCAGTTGGTATTGCCCTTGAGCGTGTTGATCTCGCCGTTATGCGCCAGCATGCGGAACGGCTGCGCCAGCCACCATTGCGGGAAGGTGTTGGTCGAATAGCGTTGGTGATAGATCGCAAAGGCGCTCTTGAACCGCTCGTCCATGAGGTCCGGGTAGAAAACCGCCACCTGCTCGGCCAGCATCATCCCCTTGTAGATGATGCTGCGGCAGCTCAGGCTTGCCATGTAGAACCCCATGATTCCGGCGGCCTGCACCGCCTTTTCGATCCGGCGGCGGATGACATAAAGCTCGCGCTCGAATGTTTCCTCGTCCAGCCCCTTGGCATCCGAAATCAGGATTTGTTCGATCTCGGGCCGGGTCGCGTTGGCCTTTTCCCCGAGACAGGAAATATCCACCGGCACATGCCGCCAGCCATAGATCATGTGCCCCATGCGCAGCACTTCGGTTTCCACGATGGTCCGGCACTGTTCCTGCGCGCCAAAATTGGTGCGTGGCAGGAACACCTGCCCAACGGCGACCAGCTTGTCCTCGTGCGGCTCATGTCCGGTGCGGCGGATCTGGTCGTAAAAGAACGAGACCGGGATTTGCAGGTGGATGCCCGCGCCATCGCCGGTCTTGCCATCGGCATCGACAGCACCCCGGTGCCAGATCGCCTTGAGCGCGTTGATCCCCGCCTCGACCACTTTGCGACTTGGCTTGCCATTAATCGACACCACCAGACCGACGCCGCAAGAGGAATGTTCCTCCTCTTCGGCATACATGCCATTGGCCGCAAGCCACTCGCGCTTGGCTTGCTGTTCTTCGGCCCAGTTAAAATCAAATGTCGTCATCGGTCTTTACCCTTCCTTTACCCGGTGGGTCAGATTATCTGTCTCGTTGTCTTGTCGCATGTTGCCGGGCATCGCCGGAATACCGACGCTTTACTGCTACTCTGCCGCGACAGCCTGCGCGCCGTTCAGATAGTTCAGGATCGCTGCCGCCGAATCGCGCCCGTCCCGGATCGCCCAGACGACAAGGGATGCGCCGCGCACGATGTCGCCCACGGCAAAAACACCCTCCATGGCGGTCTGTCCGGTGGTGAACTCGGCCTTGATCGTCCCCCAACGGGTGACTTCCAATTCCTTTTGATTCCAGAGGCTTGGCAGGTCTTCGGGCTCGAACCCGAGCGCCTTGATCACCAGATCGGCGGGCGCATCCTCAACGGCGCCCTCAATCGGCTCCGGGCTCTGCCGCCCCGTGGCATCCGGCGCACCAAGGCGCATCTTCTGCACCCTGACGATTGTCACCGGATCGCCCACGAACCCAACCGGCGCGCTAAGCCATTCAAACTTGACGCCTTCCTCCTCGGCATTGGCGACTTCTCGCTGGCTGCCGGGCATATTCTCGCGGTCCCGACGGTAGAGGCATGTGACCGAGGTCGCGCCCTGCCGGATCGCCGTGCGCACACAATCCATCGCGGTATCGCCCCCGCCCACCACAACAATGCGCTTGCCCTCTGCGTTCAACGCGCCGCTTTCATAGTCCGGCACGCGGTCGCCAAAGCACACCCGATTGCTCGCCGTCAGGTAATCAATCGCCCGCACGATCCCCTTGGCACCTGCCCCCGGCCCCTCAAGATCGCGGCTCTTGTAGACCCCGGTCGCGATCAGCAAGGCATTGTGTTTCTTGCGAATTTCATCAAAGCTGATGTCAGTGCCCACATTGCAATTGAGCACGAACTTGACGCCACCTTGCTCAAGCTGTTCGACCCGGCGCATGACCACGTCCTTTTCCAACTTGAAGCCAGGGATGCCATAGGTCAGCAACCCGCCCCCCCGGTCATAGCGATCATAAACCGTGACCTGCACCCCCGCCCGCCGCAGCACATCCGCCGCCGCAAGACCACCGGGGCCCGCGCCAACAATGCCAACGGAGTCAGCACGTTCCACGCTCGGCTTGATCACCTCGACCCAGCCCTCTTCCCAGGCGGTGTCTGTGATATATTTCTCAACTGCGCCAATCGTGACCGTGCCGTGACCGGATTGTTCGATCACGCAATTGCCCTCGCACAGCCGGTCCTGCGGGCAGATGCGCCCGCAAATCTCGGGGAAGGTGTTGGTCAGTTGGCTGATTTCATAGGCTTCTTTCAGCCGCCCCTCAGCCGTCAGGCGCAGCCAGTCGGGAATATTGTTGTGCAAAGGGCAATGGCTCTGGCAATAGGGCACGCCACATTGACTGCACCGTCCGGCCTGTTCCTTGGCCTTGGCATCGGCGAACTCGGCATAGATTTCATGGAAATCCTGCCGCCGATCCTCCGCGCCGCGTTTCTCGGGCATGTCCCGCTCGACGGTCACGAATTTCAGCATGGGTTGCTTGGCCACGGCTTTTCCTCCCGAGTCAACTGGTTGCGCAGGTTTACAGCACTCCCCTTTGGATTAAAAGTCATAAACTATGACCTATTATGAATTATTTTCAAACCATTCGCCCGCATCACTCAGAGTTTTTCACAAATTGATACCGATTCGGACCTACAATCAACTTTGCCTTTGAAACACAATGCTTTATAGGATTTCAAAAATCGGCTAAGGACAGGCATCATGGCGCTCTTTCACATTCTCCTCGTCGCCATCGTGCAGGGCATTACCGAGTTTCTGCCGATTTCCTCGTCTGGCCATCTCATCCTTTTGCCGAATCTCCTTCAGATTTCGGATCAGGGCCAGATCATCGACGTTGCGGTGCATGTGGGCACGCTCTTTGCCGTGATCCTCTATTTCTGGTCCGACCTGCGCGGCGTCATTCTGGGCTTGCCCCGCCTCATGACGGGCCGCGTCGACACGCCCGGTGCGCGGCTTGCGCTGCTCTTGATCGTCTCGGCGGTCCCGGTCATGGTGGCGGGCCTTTTGCTCAAGGTGACGGGCCTGAATGACGCGCTGCGCTCGATCACCGTGATCGGCTGGGCCACGCTCATCTTTGGTGCTTTGCTCTATTGGGCAGATCAGAGGGGCGAGACCGTCAGAGCAGGCGAGGGCTGGACCCTGCGTGATGCCGTCGTGTTGGGGCTGTGGCAGGTTATCGCGCTCATTCCCGGCACGTCCCGTTCTGGCATCACCATCACCGGCGCGCGATTTATGGGATTTGAGCGCGCAGACGCCGCGCGCCTCTCGATGCTGATGTCGGTGCCCACGATCATTGCCAGTGGCGTTCTGTTGGGGGCAGAGGTGGCGATACAGGCCGATACCGGCCTGATGCGGGACGGCGCCATTGCCGCCGTTTTCGCCTTTGTCGCCGCGCTCTTGGCGCTCAACCTTATGATGCGGCTTCTGCGCAGCGTCAGTTTTACGCCCTATGTGATCTATCGCATGGTCCTTGGCGTGGCCCTGTTGGCCATCGCCTATAGCTGAGGATCAGCGCGCGCGCAGGTTCTTGGCCGATTCCTTGATCGCCGCATATTGTCCCGCCGGACGGAACCGCCAGAGGTAATCCGGCAGCACTGCACCAATGGCAACCGGCGTGATGCCAAGCGTGTCAAAGCCCTTGGCCCCTTGCGCCACGACATTATCCCGCCGCAGGCTGCGCACCTGATCGCGGGTGATCTGCGGCGGCACAAGGCCAAGCGTCAGGGTTTGAACCAGCTCCATCGCCCCGGCCATCAGCGCCGCCACCCCAAAGGGAATGTTGGCGATCAGACGCCGCCGCCGGATCACCTGCAACATCTGCTGCATCAGACCGCGAAAGCTGGTCACTTCCGGCCCGCCAAGCTCGTAGATGCCCGGCGCGGCGATCCCTATGGCGCCCAGCACGGCAGCTTGCGCCACGTCATCCACATAGACCGGCTGAAACCGCGTATCTGCCCCCACAACGGGCAGCACCGGGCCAAACCGCGTCATCCCGGCAAAGCGGTTGAAAAACTGATCCTCTGGCCCAAAGATCACCGATGGGCGCAGGATCACGGCGCTCGGGAAATGTTTGAGAACCCCCGCCTCGCCCGCCGCCTTGGAGCGGGCATAGTGGCTGTCCGAGGCGGTATCGGCGCCAATCGCCGACACATGCACCAGATGCGCCACGCCTTCCTCTGCCGCAAGCCGGGCAATCCGCGTGGCACCCTTGTCCTGCACCGCGTCAAAGCTGTTCTTGCCCTTGCGGTCGAAAGTGCCCACGCAGTTCACCACCGCATCGGCCCCCTGCATCACTGCGCGCACGGATGCATCATCGCGGATGTTGCAGAACATCGGCTCGACCTGGCCGACCGCGCCATAGGGTTTGACATGCATCGCCTCGTTGGGGCGGCGCACCGCCACCCGCACCCGCCAACCGGCCTGCGCCATGCGCCGTGCGATATAGCGGCCCACGAACCCTGATCCGCCGTAGATGGTGACAAGCTTTGACATTCGGGCCTCCGAGGCTATGCGCGTATCCTCACTTTCCTATCGCCCCTGCGCGATTTGGACAAGACGATAAGGCAATTGCAGCAAAGCGACAAAATCGCCGTTGACACCATCCGGGCCGAGCGATAAACGCCTGCCTCACGACACCTGCCCAGGTGGCGGAATGGTAGACGCGCTGGCTTCAGGTGCCAGTGGCCGCAAGGCCGTGGAGGTTCGAGTCCTCTCCTGGGCACCACTGTCCCCGAGCGGATTGTTTCTGTCAAAAAACCAGCCCATTCGAAGCAAGCCCACTTCAAGCCAGCCGATCACAGGTTCGAGCATAGACGCCTAATGCGCCTCGGCCCAGTTCTTGCCATGGCCTGCATCCACCACCGGCGGCACGTCGAGATGAACCGCCGGCTGTGCTGCGCCCTGCATGACAGCGCGGGCGGCGTCAATCAGGCGCTCGACGCTGTCCTCGGCCACCTCAAAGATCAATTCGTCATGGACCTGCAACAACATCTTGCATGGCAGCCCCTCAATTGCCGCGGGCATTCGGATCATGGCGCGGCGGATGATGTCGGCGGCGGTGCCCTGAATCGGCGCGTTGATCGCGGCGCGGCGGGCAAACCCGGCGCGCGGGCCCTTGGCCGCAATCTCGGGCGTGTGGATTTTCCGCCCGAACAGGGTTTGAACAAAGCCGTGATCCTTGGCAAAGGCGATGGTGGCCTCCATGTAGTCCTTGATGCCCGGAAAACGCTCGAAATAACGGTCGATGAATCCCTGCGCCTCGGCGCGGGGAATACGCAGGTTACGCGCAAGACCAAATCCAGAGATGCCGTAGATCACCCCGAAATTGATCGCCTTGGCCTGACGCCGGATTTCGGGCGTCATCTGGTCAAGCGGCACGTTGAACATTTCTGACGCGGTCATCGCGTGGATGTCATGCCCGTGGCGGAACGCCTGCTTGAGTGTCTCTATTCCCGCCACATGCGCCAGAATCCGCAGCTCGATCTGGCTGTAATCGAGACTGACCAGCCGGTTGCCGGGGGCCGCGACAAAGGCCTCGCGGATGCGCCGCCCTTCTTCGCTGCGCACGGGGATGTTTTGCAGATTGGGATCGGACGAGGAAAACCGCCCGGTGCTGGCCCCGGTTTGCAGGTAAGAGGTGTGGACGCGGCCCGTATCCGGGTCGATGTGATCCTGCAGCGCGTCGGTATAGGTGGATTTGAGCTTGCTCAACTGCCGCCAATCCAGCACGCGCGCCGGCAGATCATGTTCGGTTGCCAGATCCTCCAACACGTCGGCGCCGGTGGCATAGGCACCGGTCTTGCCCTTTTCCCCGCCCGGCAATCCCATTTCATCAAAGAGGATCTCGCCCAGTTGCTTGGGCGAGCCTACGTTGAAGCTGCGCCCTGCAAGCGCGTGAATCTCGGATTCGAGAGCGGCCATTTTCTGTGCGAACTTGCCCGACATGGCGCGCAGCGTGTCGCGATCCACCAGCACGCCGTGCCGCTCCATCGTGGCCAGCACCGGCACCAGCGGGCGCTCCAACGTCTCGTAGACCGTGGTGACATGCGCGCGGTGCAATTGCGGCTTGAACGTCAGCCAGAGGCGTAGGGTAATGTCGGCGTCCTCGGCCGCGTATTTCACCGCTTCGGCAACCGGCACGCGGTCAAAGGTAACGGCGGATTTGCCGCTCCCCAGCAGGGATTTGATCGGGATCGGGGTATGGTTCAGATAGCGATCCGATAGCGTGTCCATGCCGTGCCCGTGCAGCCCGGCATGCAGCGCGTAGGACATCAGCATCGTATCGTCGATGGGGGCCACCGTGATGCCATGAGCGGCCACAATCTTGGCGTCGTATTTCATGTTCTGCCCGATCTTGAGGATGGCCTCATCCTCAAGCACGGGTTTGAGGGCGGTCAGAACCTCATCGCGTGGCAATTGTCCCTCGGCGCGGGCGTCCGAGCCAAAGAGATCATCCGCTGCCCCGTCCTTGTGGGCCAGCGGGATATAACAGGCGCGGCCCGGTGCCGTGGCCAGCGAAATTCCCACCAGATCGGCCTGCATCTCGTTGAGTGAGGTGGTCTCGGTATCGAACGCAACATAGCCTTGGGCGCGGATCGTGGCGATCCAGGCGTCCAGCGTCGCGCGATCCGAGATGCAGACATAACAATCAGGCTCTATTGCGGGCCAATCCGGCACTTTTTCAGGTGCCGCATCAGAGAGCTGCACGACAGGTTCCGGAATGGTCGGCGCCTCTTTACCCAAGGCATCGGCGATGCGTTTCGACAGGGTGCGAAACTCCATCTGCGCAAGGAACCCCAGCAAAACCTCGGGATCAGGATCGCGCACCTCCAGATCGTCGAGCGTAAAGTCGAGCGGCGTGTTGCAATCCAGTTGCACCAGACGCTTGGACATCTCGATCTGTGCGCGCTTTTCGATCAGCGTATCGCGGCGCTTGGGCTGCTTGATCTCGCCGGCGCGGTCGAGCAGCGCCTCGAGCGAGCCGAACTCGTTGATCAAGAGCGCCGCCGTCTTGATCCCGATCCCCGGCGCGCCGGGCACGTTATCGACACTATCCCCGGCCAGAGCCTGCACATCCACCACCCGGTCCGGGGTCACGCCGAATTTCTCGCGCACGCCCTCGACATCAATGCGCCGGTTCTTCATCGCGTCCAGCATCTCGACCCCGTCGCCGACAAGCTGCATCAGATCCTTGTCAGAGCTGATGATCGTCACCCGGCCCCCCGCGTCGCGCGCCTTGCAGGCCAGCGTGGCGATGATGTCATCGGCCTCATAGCCCTCGATCTCTTCGCAGGCGATGTTGAAGGCGCGCGTGGCCTCGCGCGTCAGCGGCATCTGCGGGCGCAGGTCCTCGGGCATCGCCTCGCGGTTGGCCTTGTATTCGGGGTAGAGATCGTTGCGAAACGTATGGCTGCCCTTGTCAAAGATCACTGCCACATGGGTGGGCGCGTCATGGCCATTGTTGCCCTCGACATAGCGTTGCAGCATGTTGCAAAATCCCGAGACCGCCCCGATGGGCAGCCCGTCGGATTTGCGCGTGAGCGGTGGCAGTGCGTGATAAGCGCGGAAAATGAACGACGATCCGTCGATCAGATGCAGATGACAGCCTTTTCCGAATGACATGGGTTGCCCTCCCGATCAGGCTTCTTCTTGGCGAAAATACTCACATTCCGACGCCCGATCTAGGCGCTCGGCTGATGGCTCAGACCTTGCCCTCGAAATCCTTGTGGACCAGCTTGGCATCGCAATAGGGACATTCGACATAGCCCGTCTCATGCGGGATTTGCAGCCAGACGCGGGGATGGCCCAAGGCACCCTCTCCCCCGTCGCAGGCGACGCGGTAGCTGTCAACGATGCGGGTTTCCGGGGCCTGCGTTACCATCGGGGCGTTTCCTTTTGCCGTGCGTTCCACTAGGTGCGAATATGAGTGAACACAAGCCGAGGGGCAAGAGCAGCATGGCGTCCAATGCCATTGAAATCCGCGGATTGACCAAGACTTATGGCGGTGGGCGCAACAGCCCCGAGAAACAGGCGCTCAAGGGCATCGACCTCGACGTGCCACAGGGTTCTGTTTTTGGCCTACTGGGGCCGAACGGGGCGGGCAAATCGACACTGATCAACATTCTGGCGGGATTGGTGGTCAAGACGTCGGGGCAGGTGACGATCTGGGGGTTCGATCAGGACCGAAATCCGCGTCAAAGCCGCGCCTCGATCGGGGTTATGCCGCAGGAATTGAACCTCGATCCGTTCTTCACGCCACGCGGTGCGCTCGAAGTGCAGGCGGGGCTTTACGGTGTGCCCCGACGCGAGCGGCGCAGCGACGAGATCCTGCGCCTGATCGGGCTGGAAGACAAGGCCGAAGCCTATGCGCGCACCCTCTCGGGCGGGATGCGACGGCGGCTTTTGCTGGGCAAGGCGCTGGTGCATCATCCGCATATCCTCGTGTTGGACGAACCGACCGCCGGTGTGGACATCGAATTGCGCCAGATGCTGTGGGAAAACGTGCGGCGGCTGAACCAGCAGGGCATGACCATCATCCTCACCACCCATTACCTCGAAGAGGCCGAGGAAATGTGCGACGAGATCGCCATCATCAATCTGGGGGAAGTGGTGGCGCGCGACAGCACCGCCAATCTCTTGGGCAGACTTGATCACAAGACGATGATCATTCAGCCCGACAAGCCGGTCGCAACCCTGCCGCAGGCTGAGGGGCTGAACGTTACAAAACGCGGCGATGGTGCGCTCGTGATCACCTATAAATCCGGTGCCACCTCTGCCGAAGAGGTGCTTGCCGCCGTGCATGCTGCCGGGATCACCATCCGCGACGTGAAAACCGAACAGGCGGATTTGCAGGATGTGTTTCTGGAGCTGACGCGAAGCCGTTAGTGCCTGCACAAGACCCAAACGGAGGGTGCCAGCGGCTGCCGACACCCTCCGTCCCCCACGTGCTCCCTACGCACCACACGTGTAACTAGCCCGGATAATTCATGAGGCCCGCTTTTCTGGCTGTGAGTTGCGTTTTCCGACGAGCGCGATCTGTTGGTCGCACGTGTTATTGTCGCCCGCGTTTTTACTGCGGGCGGGGGGTGTCTTTGGGAGCTTTGCGGGTTGCTGTTTCAGGGTTGGCGGGGCGCGATGGTGGGCGTCATGCCGGGTGTGGCGGCGCGAGCGCGTCGAACAGGAGCCTGATGAGGGTCTGGCGCGGGCATGAGGCTGGCAGGGTCATGACGATCCGGG
>JBLRXE010000042.1:0-11528 GCA_047920895.1 Roseovarius sp. | reverse complement strand
GAGCAGGTCGAATCGATGGGCGCGCAATTCGTCTATCTCGACTTCAAGGAAGAGCAGCAGGACGGGGCCGCAACCGGCGGTTATGCCTCGGTTTCCAGCCCGGAATTCCGCGAGGCGCAATTGGCCAAGTTCCGCGAACTGGCCCCGGAGATGGATATTGTCATCACCACGGCGCTGATCCCCAACCGCGAGGCGCCCGAGCTTTGGACCGAGGATATGGTCAAGGCGATGAAGCCCGGCTCTGTCATCGTGGATCTTGCCGCCGAAAAGGGTGGCAACTGCAAGCTGACGGTGATGGATGAGAAGATCGTCACCGACAACGGTGTGACCATCATCGGCTATACCGATTTCCCGAGCCGGATGGCGGCGCAATCCTCGACGCTCTATGCCACCAACATCCGCCACATGATGACCGACCTCACGCCTGAAAAGGATGGCAAGGTCAATCACAACATGGAGGATGACGTGATCCGGGGCGCGACCGTGGCCCATGCCGGCGCTGTCACCTTCCCTCCGCCGCCGCCCAAGATTGCGGCCATTGCCGCGGCCAAGCCCAAGGAAAAGCCGAAAGAGCTGACCCCAGAGGAAAGGCGCGCGGCAGAAACGGCGGCGTTCAAGGCGCAGACCAAGCAACAGGTCACGCTCTTGGTGGTGGGTGCGGTGCTGCTTCTGGCGGTGGGGCTGGTGGCCCCGGCCAGCTTCATGCAGCATTTCATCGTCTTTGTGCTGGCGGTTTTCGTGGGCTTCCAGGTCATCTGGAATGTGTCGCACAGCCTGCACACGCCGCTGATGGCGATCACCAACGCGATCTCGTCGATCATCATTCTGGGCGCGCTCATGCAGATCGGATCGGGGTCCTTCCTCGTGATCCTCTTGGCGGCGCTGTCGGTATTCATGGCCGGGATCAACATTTTCGGTGGCTTCCTCGTCACCCGGCGCATGCTCGCCATGTTCCAGAAGTCATAAGGAGTAGAGGATCATGGATTACGGTTTCACGACGGCCGCCTATGTGGTGGCGGCCATCCTCTTTATCCTCTCTCTGGGCGGGCTCTCGGGGCAGGAAAGCGCCAAGCGCGCGGTGTGGTATGGCATGGCCGGCATGGCGCTGGCGGTTATCGCCACGCTGATCGGCCCCGGTGCCGGGCTGTGGCTGTTGTCGCTGGTGCTGATCGCAGCCGGTGGCGCGATTGGCTATGTGGTGGCCACGCGGGTGCAGATGACCGAGATGCCGCAGCTTGTGGCGGCGATGCACAGCCTCGTGGGTCTTGCGGCGGTTTTTGTCGGCTTCAATGCCGATCTTGAACTGACCCGCGTGCTGGCGATGGACGACACCGCGCGCAAGGGGCTTGAGGGCTTTGCCGCCGTGCTGGCCAAGAAATCCGGCGTCGAGGTGTCGATCCTGCGGGTTGAGGTCTTTTTGGGCGTCTTTATCGGGGCCGTGACCTTTACCGGCTCGGTCATCGCCTATGGCAAGCTGGCAGGCAAGGTCGACACCGCCGCCAAGAAGCTGCCGGGGGGGCATATGCTCAATGCCGGGGCGGCGTTCCTGTCGGTGGTTCTGGGCGTCATGTATTTCAACGATGCCGGTATCTGGACGCTGGTGGTGATGACGCTTCTAGCGTTCTTCATCGGCTATCACCTGATCATGGGGATTGGCGGCGCGGATATGCCCGTGGTGGTCTCGATGCTCAACAGCTACTCGGGCTGGGCGGCGGCGGCGATCGGTTTCAGCCTTGGCAATGACCTGCTGATCGTGGTGGGCGCGCTGGTCGGCTCGTCCGGTGCGATCCTGAGCTACATCATGTGCAAGGCGATGAACCGTTCGTTCATCTCGGTCATTCTGGGCGGTTTCGGCGGCCCGGCGGGCGAGCAGATGGCGGTTGAAGGCGAGCAGATCGCGATTGATGTCGAGGGCGTGGCGGCGGCGCTCAATGAGGCCGACAGCATCATCA
Source organism: Roseovarius sp. (assembly GCA_047920895.1). GTDB lineage: Bacteria > Pseudomonadota > Alphaproteobacteria > Rhodobacterales > Rhodobacteraceae > Roseovarius. The sequence continues at coordinate 9,576 of JBLRXE010000042.1, read as the reverse complement.
TCATTCCGGGCTATGGCATGGCGGTGGCGCAGGCGCAGGGGGCAGTCTCTGAGTTGACCTCGAAGCTGCGGGCCAAGGGCAAGACCGTGCGTTTTGCCATCCATCCGGTCGCGGGGCGGCTGCCAGGGCACATGAACGTGCTGTTGGCCGAGGCCAAGGTGCCCTATGACATCGTGCTGGAAATGGACGAGATCAACGAGGATTTCCCCGACACGGATGTGGCCATCGTCATCGGCTCGAACGACATCGTGAACCCGGCGGCGCAGGACGATCCCAACAGCCCCATCGCCGGGATGCCGGTGCTGGAGTGCTGGAAGGCCAAGCAGGTGTTCGTCTCGAAGCGTGGCCAAGGCACCGGCTATTCCGGGATCGAGAACCCGCTCTTCTACAAGGACAACACGCGGATGTTCTATGGCGATGCCAAGGCCAGCATCTCGAGCCTCTTGCCCAAGATCGACTGATCCTTGGGGGTGTGAAAATGCAGAGGGCGCGGCCGAGAGGCTGCGTCCTTTCTTTGTGCGCTTTCCCCTTTGGCAAAGGGCGGAATTTGAGTATTTTGGGAACGGTGAAGCCTGATGCGTGGTCTGTATACACTTGTGTTCCGCTAAATCATTGGGTTTGAACGAAAAACATCTTTTTCGCGGGCGCGGCACGCGGTATGGAGCGCTGAGGAACAGGAGAACGGCGCATGCCCCCCATTCAGGACCACCCGCTGCGCTATGAGATGGCCAATGAGCTGCACGCGCGGCCATTTCCGTCGCTGGAGGCGTCCTGCACCGCCGTCTATCTGGCGGTCAAGCAGCCGCATGACGCGGCCAAGCGCGACCGGGCGGCGGATCTTGCGCATCTTATCGCGCTTCTGGATCGGTACGGGGCCAAGCATCCGCAGCCCGGAGCCACGCATTATTCCGGTCAGATCGGGCGGCACAGCCTGAAATGGGAAAGCCATACCGAGATGGTGACCTATACCGTTTTTACCGACGGGGTCAGCGCACGGCCCTTTGATCCGGCGGATTTCGAGGTGTTCCCGAGCGATTGGCTGACCGATGCGCCGGGGCTGCGCGTGACTTCGGCCATGATCCGGGTGATCCCGTGGAAGAGCCGCGAGGCGACGCGCGACGAGATCGACCAGTGGTTCGTGTCCGAGAGCGTGGCGGTGGCGCGCGTGCTCGATGATGCCGCCGTGATGGCGGGGGATTTCCGGGTTGATCCGGCGGGGCATTTGCGGTTCTCGCTGCATGTCGCCCCCACCACCGGCGCGCGGCGGATTGGCCGCGTGGTGCAGCGCCTGTGCGAGATCGAGACCTACAAGGCGATGTCGATGCTGGGCTTTGCCCGCGTGCGCGAGATGGGGCAGCAGATGGGCGACACCGACAGCCAGTTGAGCCGGCTGATTGGTGACATGACCGGCGGCAGCCAACCGGCGGAGGAAACCCTGCAGAGCCTCTTGCGGGTCTCGGCGGAACTGGAGGCGCTGGTGGCGCAATCCTCGTTCCGGTTTGGGGCGACGGCGGCCTATGAGCAGATCGTGAACCAGCGGATTGCGGTTTTGCGCGAGGACCGTTTTGAGGGCCGTCAGACATTCGCCGAATTCATGATGCGCCGCTATGATCCGGCGATGCGCACCGTGCGGGCCACCAAGGACCGCTTGGCGGCGATGGCCGACCGGGCGATGCGGGCGGGCGAATTGCTGCGCACGCGGGTGGATGTGGAGCGCAGCGCTCAGAATCAGGCGCTGTTGGAGAGCATGGACAAGCGCGCCGACCTGCAACTCCGGTTGCAAAAGACGGTTGAGGGCCTGTCGGTCGTGGCGATCAGCTATTACGCCGTGTCGCTGGCCAGTTACCTGCTCTATCCGCTGGCCGAGGCGCTGGGGATGAGCAAGGGCAGCGTCACCGCTGCCGTCACCCTGCCGGTCATCGCCCTTGTGTGGTGGATGGTGCAGCGGATTCGCAAGAAGCTGCATTAAAGCACGTTGCGTCAGATCGGGTTCACATCGCCCCGGCTCCCGAGCCGGGGCCTCCACCCTGAATCGGCGAGGTCCCGGGTCAAGCCCGGGACGGGTGTGGTTTCGATTGAGCGCAACACGCCCTAAAGCGTTTCAGGTGATGTAATGCAGCCGGTCAAAGCTCTGTCGCCAGTCTGAGACCTCGGACAAGAGCGCGTCGGGGTCATTGCCCCGCAGCGCCCGCGCGATCAGGGCCGCCATGCGCGGGGCATGCTCTGGCGTGACCCCCCAGCGGACCAGTTCCGGCGTGCCGAGGCGCAGCCCGTTCATATCCCCCGCCACGGCGGGCAGAGGCAGGCCGATGCCGCAGGCGAGAAATCCCGCGCGGCGCAGGGTTTTGGACGCCGCCTGACCGCCGCCAAAGGCCGCCGCCGCGATGGCGAATTGGTGCGAGGCCGTGGCGATGCCCCCGGCCTTGAAAACCGGCAGACCTTCGGCCTCCAGCGCCCCTGCGAGCGCCTGCGCCAGCGCGATCATCTGGGCGGCATAGGCGCGCCCATGCGTGCGCCAATCCAGCAGCGTGACCGCCAGAGCCGCCGATTTCGCCGCGTCGAAATTGGCGGTCATGCCGGGAAAGGCGATGGCGTCGAGCCGTTGGGCCAGATCCGCGTCATTCGTGACGATGAGGCCTCCGGCGGGGCCTCCAAGGCTCTTGTAGGTGCTCATCGTCATCAGATGCGCGCCCTCATTGAGCGGGTTCTTCCACGCGCTGCCCGCGATGATGCCGCATTGATGCGCCGCGTCAAAGAGCAGATGCGCGCCCACGTCATCGGCAATCGCGCGCACTTCGCGCACAGGATGTTCCTGAAGGTTGAGGCTGGCCCCCAAGGTGATGAGACGGGGGCGTTCGGCCTCGGCCAAGGCGCGCAGGCCCGCGACATCGACCGTGTAGCCATCGGCATTGACCGGGGCCGCGAGGATGCGCAAGCCATAGAGCCCGGCACAGCCCGGCGCATGATGGGTGACATGCCCGCCAATGCTGGCAGGGGGCGCAATGATCGTATCGCCGGGTTGGCAGGTGGCCATGAAGGCGTAGAGATTGGCAATCGCGCCCGACGGCACGCGGATTTCAGCGTATTTTGCGCCAAAGATCTCGGCGGCCAGTTCCGCCGCGATGACCTCGATTTCCTCGATCGCTTCGAGCCCCATTTCGTATTTGTCGCCCGGATAGCCCAGCGACGGGCGCGAGCCGATGCCGGAGGCGAGAAGCGCCTCGGCGCGCGGGTTCATCACATTGGTGGCGGGGTTGAGGTTGAAACACTCGGCCTCGTGGATGCGGCGGTTGTCACTTGCCAGCGCCTCGATGCGCGCGGTGATTGCGCTCGCGTCCTCAAGCGCGGTGCGGGTGGCAAGGGTCTGGATCAGGTCTTCGCAGAGGCTGGGCACCCAAGCGCGGCGGGCAAGTGTCATGGTCGTCTCCTCAACAGGCGTTGCGGCAGGATGGCGCGACGCCTGCTCCTTGGCCAGCGAGAAATCGCTCCGGGGGGCGGGGTTGATCCCCTCTGGCCATTGCCGCGCGGCTGCGGTATCCGGTCCGGGTTGAAACACCCCGGAGGGCGCGCCCATGTCCGACACCGTTCCATTCGAGAAACCCGGCCCCGTCGAGGCCGATTTGCGCCATGCGATTGCGCCGACCGAAGAGATCATCAATGAGGCGCGCAAGGGCCGGATGTTCATCCTCGTGGACCATGAGGATCGTGAGAACGAGGGCGATCTGGTGATTCCCGCCGAGTTTGCCACGCCGGAGGCGGTGAATTTCATGGCCACGCATGGGCGTGGTCTCATCTGCCTGCCGATGACCGCCGAGCGGATCGACCGGCTGGGCCTGCCGCTGATGGCGGTCAACAATTCTTCGCGGCATGAGACCGCCTTTACCGTGTCCATCGAGGCGCGCGAGGGGGTGAGCACCGGCATTTCCGCCCATGACCGCGCGCTGACCATTGCCACGGCGATCAATGAGCAAAACACAATGGCGGCGATTGCCACGCCGGGGCATATCTTCCCTTTGCGTGCGCGGCGCGGTGGTGTGCTGGTGCGTGCGGGCCATACCGAAGCGGCGGTGGATATCGCGCGGCTGGCAGGGCTGAACCCCTCGGGGGTGATTTGCGAGATCATGAAGGAGGATGGCAGCATGGCGCGGCTGCCCGACCTCATCGAGTTTGCCGCCAAGCATGATCTCAAGATCGGCACGATTTCCGATCTGATCGCCTATCGCCACAAGCATGACAACCTGATCACCGAGGTGGGCCGGGACACTGTGACCTCAAGCCATGGTGGCGATTGGGAGATGCGGATTTTCGCGGATCAGATCACCCAGACCGAGCATGTCGTGCTGACCAAGGGCGATGTGACCGACGGACGGCCCGTTCTGGCGCGCACCCATGCGCTCAACGCGCTCGAGGATGTGCTGGGCATTGGCCTGAGCAAACGCGCCGATGGCCCCACAGGCAAGCTGCCGCGTGCGATGGAGATCATCGCGCGAGAAGGGCGCGGTGCGGTGTTCCTGTTCCGCCAACCCCGGCCCAAACTGGCGGGCGAGATGGAGGATGAGGAGGCACCGCGCACCATCAAGCACACCGGACTGGGCGCGCAGATCATGTCGACCATGGGTATTCACGAATTGATCCTGCTGACCGACAGCCCGAAAACCCGCTATCTGGGTCTGGATGCCTATGGCATTTCGATCATCGGCACCCAGCCATTGAGCGAGGAGTGACAGCATGGCCGAGCATGACTATACCCTGCCGCGCGCGGCGTTCGACAAGCCGGTGAAGATCCTGATCGTGGTGGCGCCGTTCTATCGCGACATCGCCGACAACCTGATTGCCGGCGCTGTGGCCGAGATCGAGGCCACGGGCGGCACCTATGAGATCGCCGAAGTGCCCGGCGCGCTGGAGGTTCCCACCGCCATCGGCATTGCCGAACGGATGTCGAACTTTGACGGTTACGTCGCGCTGGGCTGTGTGATCCGGGGCGAGACCACGCATTACGACACCGTCTGCAACGACAGCTCTCGCGGCATTGCGCTCTTGGGGTTGCAGGGGCTGTGCATTGGCAACGGTATCCTCACAGTCGAGAACCGCGCCCAGGCCGAGGTGCGCGCCGATCCCGCTCGCATGAACAAAGGCGCGGGCGCGGCGGCGGCGGCCTTGCATCTGGTGGCCTTGGCCCGTAAATGGGGCGGCCCGCGCAAAGGCGTCGGCTTCAAACCCGCGACCGACGAGATCCAGATCGCGGGTCAGACAAAAGGCAACCCCACCGCATGACCACCGATCCTGCCCTTTCTGGCAACCGCAAGCGCCAGATGAAATCCGCCGCCCGCCTCTATGCGGTGCAGGCGCTCTTTCAGATGGAACATTCCGGCCAGACCTCTGACGTGGTGCGCGAGGAGTTTCTGGAGTTCCGGTTCGGGGCCGAGGTCGACGAAGGTGTCGACATGGCCGAGGGCGATGTCGATCTCTTTCGCAAGCTGCTCGACGATGCGGTGAACTGGCAGGCGAGGATTGACCAGATGACCGACCGGGCGCTGGTGGCGAAATGGCCGATCGCGCGGATTGATCCCACGCTGCGCGCGCTCTTTCGCGCGGCGGGGGCGGAATTGGTGCAGTCCGACACGCCGCCCAAGGTGGTGATCATGGAATATGTCGATGTCGCCAAGGCGTTCTATCCCGAAGGCAAGGAATCGAAATTCGTCAATGCCGTGCTTGACCACATGGCGCGTGAGGCACGGCCCGAGGCGTTTTGAGCTGCGGGTTGGACAAATTGGGGGCCAGCCCCCAAACCCCCGAGGTATTTTTGGCCAGATGAACCCTGCCCGGTGAAAGCGCCGCAGGGGGGTGGGTTGTATTTCTGTGGTAAAGGCGTAGACTCAGAGTTGAGAGCAAAGGAGTCGTTTTATGCCCAAGCTTGTCCGCCTTTACATCACGCAGGTTGCCATCGGTTTTGGCATCGCCGGGGCCTTTGTCGCCATGCTGTTGTGGTTCAATGTCGCGAATCTCTGGCATCTGGTGACACATTCCGACAAGGGCTTCTTGGCGGTGGTGGTGCTGTGGCTCGCCAATGGCATCGTGTTCGCCGGGGTGCAATTCGCCATTGCCGTGATGCGGATGAAGGATGACGACGACGACGAACCGCGCGGCGGGCATCGTCAGCGGGTCATGGCGCGGGAGTATATGGCGATTCCGGTGCGGGTCGATGACCGGCGGCGCCCGGTGCAGCGCCGCTGAGCGCGGCGCAATTGCAATTCGGGCGATGGGCCGGGCGATGGGTGTGACGGGCCCGTAGCAACCGTTCGGTGGTATGATTCCCGAGGACCTGTATGTACAGGTGGGCATCGGATAACTGGACCAGGATCCAGACAGAGCCAATTCCCTCGGATTTGCTTAAGGCCACTGGAATGCAACCGTTATCGAGAAGAACAGCACCCGTCACACCTCACAGGTAAGTCTTTCCTGAGCCGTCGACAAGGGGTTGCGCGTGTTCGTGTTTTGTTCATAATTCCACATATGGAGTTTGGAACCGATCAGATGCTGCAACCGGGGCAGGTTCTGGCGCGGGGTGTGTGCCGCCACCTGCGCAGCTATGATTTTGATTCGATTATGGAATTTGTGCCCGAACGGGGGCGGCGCGTGGATGTGATGGCGCTTGGTCCCAAGGGGGAAATCTGGGTGATCGAGTGCAAATCAAGCCGCGCCGATTTCATGGGCGACGCCAAGTGGCAGGGCTATCTGCAATGGTGTGACCGCTATTTCTGGGCAGTGGACGCGGATTTTCCGGTGGACTTGTTGCCCGATGGCACCGGGCTGATTCTCGCGGATGCCTATAGCGCGGAGATTATCCGCATGGGGCCGGAAACCCGGCTGGCCGGGGCGCGGCGCGCGGCGCTTACCCGCAAGTTCGCGCGGCACGCGGCGCGGCGGCTGCAATCGGTGCTCGATCCGCGCCTATGATCCCTTGGCCCGCGCGGCCTGCGCGGAGGCGATGATTTCCTGCGCGATCTCCTCGGCCTCTTCGGGGGTGAAATCCATCGGCAGGTTGATGCCCTGCGCCTCGATATAGAGGCGCACCATGCCCTGGTCGGTCGGCCCGATCTGGAGGTTGGCCTCGATCTCGCTCTCTGAATTGATGCTCATGGCGCTCTCCTTGCAACAGAGGGCGTGCTATCCGTTTCCCCCTTGATTGACAAGCGTCTTGGCGTTTTGGTGGAGGGCATGGATGAGATCGCGCTGCGCCTGTTCCGAGCAGAGGACGCCCCCTGGCTGACCGAGCGCCACGGGACGCTTTATGCGCGCGAGGCGGGGTTTGACGGCAGCTTTGCGCCGCTGGTGGCCGAGATCCTCGCGGACTATCTGGCGCGCCATGACCCTGCGCGCGAGGCGGGGTGGATCGCCGAGACAGGCGGGCGGCCGCTTGGCTCTGTTTTCTGCGTGGGGTTGAGGGCAGAGGTGGCCAAGCTGCGGCTCTTTCTCTTGGAGCCAGAGGTGCGGGGCCGTGGGCTTGGCCAGAGGATGCTGGCGCATTGCATGGGTTTTGCCCGCGCCAAAGGCTATGCGCGCATGACGCTGGCCACCCATCAGAGCCACCGCGCCGCCTGCGCGCTCTATGCACGCAACGGCTGGCGGATCACCCAAGCGCGCCCGGTGCGTGCCTATGGCTGTGACCTCGTGGAACAAACCTGGGAAATCGCGTTGCATTAGACTTGCAATCCCAAGACGGTAAAGCTAAATCGCCCTCCAGTGCCGCCTTAGCTCAGTTGGTTAGAGCGCTGGATTGTGGATCCAGAGGTCCCCTGTTCAAGCCAGGGAGGCGGTACCATCCCCCACATGCCCTAGTTTTGCGTCTCGATCGTCACGGTTTGCCGCAGGCTGCCGCCCGTGCGGTCGTAGATCAGGATGCGGTTGTCGTCCGTCACGATGGCAAACCAGTCCGGCCCTTGGGTAAAGGCGGTGGCGCGCGTGCCCTGGGGCAGGGCGAGGTTGTCTGGGAGGGGCAACGCCCCGTCACTCTCGGCCCAGAAGCGGGTGACAAGCAGGGCGATGATCACTAGAAGTCCCACGATCATCGTGGCGGTCAAGAGCGTGACCAGCCGTGCGAGAAACTTCAGCGTGGCCGGGCTGACCGGCGGAGAGTTGTCATCCATGGGATTGGGCCCGCTTGTTTTCCGGATCGGGGATGATCCGCCTCAACGCCTTGATAAGGCGCTTGTCCGGGATGTGCCAGAGGCAGCGGTGCTGTCGCGCACGCGGCTGGCGCGGCTGCTGGAGGAGGGCGCGGTGCGGGTCAATGGCGTGGTCGTGACCGAGGCCAAGGCGCGGGTGCAGGCGGGCGATCTGATTGAAATCGCGGTGCCCGAGGCGCGCGAGAGCCATATGATGCCAGAAGCCATCGCGCTTGAGGTGGTCCATGAGGATGACGACCTCATCGTGATCAACAAGCCTGCGGGCATGGTGGTGCACCCCGCCCCCGGCAGCCCCGAGGGCACGCTGGTCAATGCCCTCTTGCATCATTGCGGCGTGAGCCTCTCGGGCGTGGGTGGTGCCAAGCGGCCCGGCATTGTCCACCGCATCGACAAGGACACCAGCGGTCTGTTGGTGGTGGCCAAGTCGGATGCCGCGCATCAGGGGCTGGCGGCGCAATTCGAGGCGCATAGCGTCGCGCGCCAGTATCGCGCCGTGGTCTATGGTGTGCCCGAGGCGAGCGATCCGCGCCTGCGCGGCCTGCCGGGAATCAGCTTTGAGGCCGGCAATATCCTGCGCATCGCCACCCGCCTTGCGCGGCACAAGACCGACCGGCAGCGGCAGGCGGTTCTGTTTCAGGGCGGGCGGCATGCGGTGACGCGGGCGCGGGTGATCGAGAGTTTCGGCACGCCCGGCGTCGCGGCGCTGATGGAATGTTGGCTGGAAACCGGGCGCACCCATCAGATCCGGGTGCATATGGCCCATGCGGGCCATGGGCTGATCGGGGATCCGGTCTATGGCGGACGCCGCAAGCTCAAGGAAAAGGCGCTCTCGCCCGCGGGTGTGGCGGCGGCGCAGGGGTTCCCGCGTCAGGCGCTGCATGCGGCGGTGCTGGGTTTTGTGCATCCGGTGAGTGGTGCGGCGCTGCGGTTCGAGGCGACGTTGCCCGAGGATATGACTGCGCTCATCTCAGCCTTGCGCGGGGCATGACAGCGGCGCAAGATCCTGTGACCTCCTGTCATAAAGCAGGCACTGCGACGGAACTGCCATAAATCCGCGTTAAGACATTCAGGCTAGGCTGTCTTGAAAGGGCAGTATTACATACCTAGTTGAATGTTAACGATGAAAACATCAGGAGGGACGATAGCTTGGGCAATTACAACAATCTGCCAGCCCCGACCCCGGAAGGCGGGCTGAACCGATACATGCAGGAAATCCGCAAGTTTCCTCTGCTGGAGCCAGAGGAGGAATACATGCTGGCCAAACGCTGGGCCGAAGAGCAGGACACCGAGGCGGCGCACAGGATGGTCACGAGCCACCTGCGCCTCGCGGCCAAGATCGCCATGGGCTATCGGGGTTATGGCCTGCCGCAGGCCGAGGTGATTTCCGAGG
>JBLRXE010000041.1:0-11605 GCA_047920895.1 Roseovarius sp. | reverse complement strand
GTAACGGCCAAATGCTATGGCGGGGATGCCACGCGCAAGAAGAAGCTCCTGGAAAAGCAGAAGGCCGGCAAGAAGAAGATGCGCCAGTTCGGCAAGGTGGACATCCCGCAAGAGGCGTTCATTTCCGCGCTCAAGATGGACAGCTAGAGCTTTTCGCAGAAACAGCGAAAAGCTCTGGCGTTGCCTTACCCCGCGAAAGCCTGACGCCGGTCAGGTATGTTTTATGATTTTATCGCGGTTTCAAGAACTTGTCCTGCGTCCTGAACGTCGCGGCCGGCCCCTTGGATGGTTTCGCAGGCGACAAGGCCAAAGCAGGCCAGAAGGCCGATAAGCATAAGGCGCATGGTGATTTCTCCGATTTGAATGAGCCTTGCGGCATGCGTTATGCATGGCAACAAGGGTGCGCCCCGGACCCTGATCGGGTCGCGGGCGCAGCGCGGGATACTCTACCTTGCGTCGTGGGATTACAACCTCTGATTTTTTTATCAGCAAGCAAAGGCCATCCTATTGGCGACGCCGAGGGACTTCCTACCTTGAGGGCCGGACATGCCCCATGATTTGGGACTTGGGGACACAAGTCTAACTGGTAAAGCAGGCGCCTCCCCGTTAGCGTGTTTCCAGCAGCAAAACAATTGAGGCGCATCATGACAACCAAGGGCAAGACCAAGAACCCGCGCAAGACGACCACCCGGACCACCGCCAAGACGGCGACGCCCAAGCCCCGGCCCCCCCGCAAATCCGTCTCGCCTCAGGACATCGTGCCAGAGGCCGAGATCGCGACGATGGCCGAGACCACGCCCGCAGGCAGTGGCGTAACGAATGTGATTGCCCTCACGGTTGCCGAAGCGATCCCCGCCAATGCCGGGCCGGAGTTGAAAAAGCAGGAGTTGATCGACAAAATTCTGGCCAAGGGCGATATCAAGAAGAAAAACGCCAAGCCCGTGGTTGAGGCGATGCTAGCGGTTTTGGGCGAAGTGCTGGCCGAGGGCCGCGAAATCAACCTGCCGCCCTTGGGCAAGATCAAGATCAACCGGGTGCGCGACATGGCCAATGCCCGCATCATCGTGGCCAAGATCCGGCAGGCAAAACCCGGTGCCGGACCGGACAACGAGAGCGACGACGAAGACAGTGACGAAGATATGAAAGAGGGTGTTGCACAGGGCGAAGAGTAACGCTAAAAGCCCCCACGGCGGGTGATTAGCTCAGTGGTAGAGCGCTTCGTTCACATCGAAGATGTCAGGGGTTCAAATCCCTTATCACCCACCATTGTAACCCCTTGGAACCCAGCACACCCCTTGCCAAGAGACGTTCGTCCGTTGTGTGGCTACAAACTTGAGTGAAAAGGGTTGTCATCAAGGCAGCAAGGTTGGACCCTTGGAAATTGCGCGTGCCGGTGTGGATACCGCCGGACGTCAGGGCCCGCGCAGTCTGGGCTTTTGTCCCGGCCCATCGGAGTCTAAGGGGGATCACGGCCCCCTTTTTTACCGGAGTTCCCCTGTCATGCCCTGCGCTCTTTGTACCACCGATACCGCCCTCACCCCCTATCCTGTCACGGGCGGCCCCGAGGGGGCGAGCGTTGACCTTTGCGCGACCTGCGCCGATCAGATCGCCGGCACGCCAGATCCCGAGCATTGGCGCTGCCTTGCCGCGTCCATGTGGTCCGAGGATACCCCGACGCAAGTTCTGGCCGCGCGCATGCTGGCACGCCTTGGCGCGCATGACTGGGCGCGCGATCTGGCCGATCAACTCTGGCTCGAGGACGACACCCGCACTTGGGTCGAGAATGTCCCGCAGGACACAGGTGGCAGCGAAACGGGCCACCGCGACAGCAACGGCGTGCCGCTCTCACAGGGCGATACCGTGGTCCTGATCAAGGATCTGACGGTCAAGGGTGCCAATTTCACTGCCAAACGCGGCACGGCGGTGCGCGGCATTGCCCTTGTCCATGACAACCCCACCCAGATCGAAGGCCGGGTCGAGGGTCAGCGCATCGTGATCCTGACCGAGTTCGTCAAAAAACGCTGAAGCCTACCCCCGAAACACCGGCGCGCGTCCCGCCAGATTGGCGGCGATCTGCTCCATCTGCTCCGACTTGCCGATCAGCGCCGCCTGTTCCCGGCTCTCTTCCATCAGGATCGCCGCCTCATCGGCCCCGTTCTCGGCCACTCCAATCAGGCGCTTGGCAGCGCGCATGGCAGTGGGACTGCGGCCCGCAATCTCGGCGGCAAGATCGGAGGCCGCCGCCAGCGGATCATAGGCCAGTTCCGTGACCAGCCCCCAATCCAGCGCCTGCGCCGCAGAAATGGGCCGCGCCGTATAGGTCATGCGCCGGATCACGTCAGAGCGGGTCAGGTGTGGCAAGAGCGCCATGCCGCCCATGTCCGGGATCAACCCCCATTTCATCTCCATGATCGCCAGTTCCGTATCCGGGGCCGCAATCCGCACATCCGCCCCAAGCGCAAGCTGGAACCCCGCGCCATAAACAACCCCATGCAGCGCCGCAATCACCGGCACCGGCACCTGTCGCCAGACCATCGCCACCGCCTGAAAGAGATTGCCAGTGCCATGGGTGCGCGGCAAGATCAGCCCCTCGGGGTCCCCCGCTGCCAATTGCGCAAAGCTCATCACGTCGAGGCCCGCACAGAATGCTTTGCCTTCGCCCGACAGCACCACAGCGCGGATATCCGCTCCCATCAGCGCCTGCCCCGCCGCCACAATCGCCTCCGCCATCTCGGGATCAACCGCATTGCGCTTGTCCCCGCGTGTAAGCGTCACATGCGCGATGTGATCCCTGATCTGCGTCGTCACTCTGGCCATGCGATCTCCTCCGGTTTTGCGCCATGAAACACCATGCCCCACGCGCGGGCCAGCACAACGTCGCGGCACACCCTTGCAAGGTGACGGCGCATCCCGTTAACTGCACCCCATGACATATCCGCGCTATACCCCGCTGACCCAGAGCCTGCCCGCCTCTGTCCCCTTCGTAGGGCCAGAAGAACAGGAACGCCAACGCGGCACGCCCTTTGCCGCGCGCCTTGGGGCCAATGAAAACCTCTTTGGCCCGTCCCCCAAGGCGCTTGCCGCGATCCGCGCCGAGGCGGAAAATGTCTGGAAATACGGCGACCCGACCAGCCATGATCTGCGCGCAGCGCTCGCGGATCACATGTGCGCCGCCCCCGGAAACGTGCTGGTGGGCGAAGGCATCGACGGTCTCTTGGGCAATCTCGTGCGGCTACTGATTGGCCCCGGCGATGCGGTCGTGACCTCGGACGGGGCCTATCCCACCTTCAACTACCATGTGACCGGTTTTGGCGGCACGCTGCACAAGGTGCCCTATCGCGATGACCGCGAGGATCTGCCCGCTCTCATCACCCGCGCGCGGGATGTGGGGGCGAAACTGATCTATTTTGCCAATCCCGACAATCCGATGGGCACTTGGGTGCCCGGCGCAGATATTGTCAACGCCCTCGACAGCCTGCCCGAAGGCTGCCTGCTCTGCCTTGACGAGGCTTATGTCGAATTCGCGCCCGAAGGCACCGCCGCTGACATCGCCGCCGATGATCCCCGCGTCATCCGCATGCGGACATTCTCCAAGGCTTACGGAATGGCTGGCGCAAGGATCGGCTATGCGGTGGGGGCCCCCCCCCTGATCAAGAGCTTTGACAAGATTCGCAATCATTTCGGCATGAACCGCATGGCGCAAGTGGGCGCGCTCGCGGCCCTTCAGGATCACGACTGGCTGGCGCATGTGCAGGCAGAGGTGCGCCGCTCCCGCGACAACATCACGCAAATCGCCAGAGATAACGGGCTAAACGCGCTGCCCTCCGCCACCAATTTCGTTACCGTCGATTGTGGCCGCGACGGCACCTTTGCCCGCCGCGTTCTGGCTGGGCTGGTGGCGCGCGGGGTTTTCGTGCGCATGCCCTTTGTCGCGCCGCAGGATCGCTGCATCCGCATCAGTTGTGGGCGGGCAGAGGAGATGGCGGTTTTGGCCAGGACCCTGCCCGAGGCGCTGACCGAGGCGGGTCAGGCGGGCTGACCTCGCGTAACGGCTGGTCTCATTCCTTCGCCCGCGCGGCCTCAACCAGGGCGCGCACCTGCGGCCCCAGCCCGTCCACGATCCGCGCCACGCCTTTGGCATTGGGATGAATTCCGTCCGCCTGAAACCATTCCTGCAACGCAGCCGGATCGCCACCGCCTAGACCGGCAAAGAAATCCGGCGCGAGGATCGCGTCATAAGCCTCTGACAGATCAGGGTAAATAGCATCAAACGACGTCTTGTAATCAGCCCCGTAATTGCCCGGCGCCTTGAGGCCCACCAACAGGACCTCAACCCCCTTGGCCTGCGCCACTTGCAGGATAGACTCGAGATTGCCGCGACTGACGGCCGGATCAATACCACGCAAGAGGTCATTTCCCCCCAAGGCCACGATCATCGCGCCCACTTCAGGCGTCAGGCTCCACGCCACCCGCGCCGCCCCACCCGCCGTGGTATCCCCAGATACGCCCGCATTGATCAGCTCTGCCTCAACCCCTTGATCCGCCAACCATTTTCGCATCTGCGGGACAAAGCCATCCTGCTCGGGCAGGCCATAGCCCTGGGTCAGACTGTCGCCCAATGCCAGAACAGTGACCGGCTCGCCGGCCATCACGGGGCTGACAAGACAGAGAAACGTCGCTACCGCCTTGCCCAAGGGGCGCGCGGCCCCATATGACAGAAAACCTTTGTAAATCAGGCGCAAACGCATGAATTCTCCTATCCTGTCCCTCACCGACGTCACCTTGTCGCTGGAGGGAAATGCCGGTCTTGTGCGCATACTTCACGGGATTACCTTGGATGTCCACAAGGGCGAGACCCTCGGCCTGATCGGTCCCTCGGGTTCCGGCAAGTCTTCGCTCTTGATGCTCATGGGCGGGTTGGAACGCGCGACCTCCGGGCATATCACCGCCTTGGGACAGGATCTGTCGGCCATGAACGAGGATCAACTGGCCCGCCTGCGCCGCGAGAATTTCGGCGTCGTGTTCCAATCCTTTCACCTCATCCCAACGATGACGGCACTCGAGAATGTGGCAACCCCGCTCGAACTCGCTGGCTCCGCGAATGCCCATAAGCGTGCCCAAGAGGAACTGGCCGCCGTAGGCCTTGCCGCGCGTGCAGGTCACTACCCGTCGCAACTCTCGGGGGGCGAACAACAGCGCGTGGCGCTTGCCCGCGCCGCCGCCCCCCGCCCCGCCATCATCCTCGCGGATGAACCCACGGGCAACTTGGACAGCACCACTGGGGCTGCGATCATCGACCTTCTCTTTGGCCTGCGCGACCGGCATGGCGCGACCCTCGTGCTCGTGACCCATGATCCCGACCTTGCCGCGCGCTGCGACCGCGTGGTCAGCCTGCGCGATGGCCGCATCGAGGGCACCGCATGAGCCTGCGCATCGCGGCCCGCCTGGCCCGGCGGGAATTGCGCGGTGGCCTGCGCGGCTTTCGCATCTTTCTCGCCTGCGTAATCCTTGGCGTGGCGGCGATTGCCGCTGTCGGCACCCTGCGCGAGAGCATCCGCGCCGGCATGACCGAACTGGGGTCAGCCATCCTTGGCGGCGATGCGGAGCTTGAGCTGACCTATCGTTTTGCCACCGAGGATGAATACGCCTGGATGGCCCGCAACGTCGATGCCGTCTCGGAGATCGCCGATTTCCGCTCCATGGCGATAGCCCCGGACGGGCGTCGCGAACTGACCCAACTCAAGGCCGTGGATCACGCCTATCCGCTGGTCGGCACTGTGGTCCTCTCCCCCGACATGCCGCTCGATGTGGCGTTTGGCGGTGCGGGGGGCGTGCCCGGCGCAGTGATGCAGCCGATTCTTGCGGCACGGTTGGGCATCACCGTGGGCGACACATTCCGCTTGGGCGAACGCGAATTTCGCCTGATGGCCGAACTGGTGAAAGAGCCGGATCAAACCCGCGCGGGCTTTGGTCTTGGCCCCCGAACTATCGTCAGCCGCGCCAATCTCGACGGCTCTGGCCTGCTTAGCGCGGGGTCTCTCTTTACAACCAAATATCGCCTAAATCTGGCTGAGGGCACCGATCTGGCCGCCTTCGAGACCCGCGCGCTGCAAGAGCTGGACGGCTCCGGCTTTCGCTGGTCCGATGCCCGCAACGCAAGCCCGCGTGTCGCGGAATTTGTCACCCGGCTCGGGGCGTTTCTGGTTTTGGTTGGACTCTCTGGGCTGGCGGTGGGAGGGGTTGGCATCTCGGCGGCGCTACGCGCCTATCTCGCGGGCAAGGTGCAGGTCATCGCCACGCTGCGCACCCTCGGGGCCGATCAGCGCACGATTTTCCTGACCTATTTGATACAGGTCGGCGTTCTGGCCGTGATCGGCATCATAGGGGGACTGGTCCTCGGCGTGGGCCTGCCGGTGCTCTTGGGGCCTGTCATCGCGGCGCGCTTGCCCGTTCCTGCAATCTTTACGCCCTACACCGCCCCGATGGCCGAGGCCGCGCTCTATAGCGTGCTGAGCGTGCTCATCTTCACGCTCTGGCCGCTCGCCCGCGCGCGCGAGGTCCGCGCAGCCGCCCTCTACCGCGAAGCGGCCGGTGCCGCCCGCCACTGGCCCGGCTGGCCTTGGATCGTGACAACGCTGGGTCTCATCATCGCCCTGCTCGTCGCCGCCATCCTGTTCTCCGGCAATCTGCGCCTCACCCTCTGGACCGCAGGCGGCATCGGGGCCGCACTCCTGGTCCTTTCCTTGGCCGCCATGCTGGTCCAGAAACTGGCCCGCACGTTGCGTTCCGCCCTGCGGGGCCGCCCTGCTCTTGGCTGGGCCTTGGGGGCAATCGGCGGGCCGGGCACCACGGCCGGTCCGGTCATGCTCTCGCTTGGTCTTGGCCTCGCTGTGCTGGCCGCCATCGGCCAGATCGACGGCAACCTGCGCCGCGCCATCGCGGCCGACCTGCCCGAACGCGCGCCCTCCTTCTTCTTTGTCGATCTGCAAAAGGACCAGATGGCGTGGTTCCTCGACCGGTTGGAGAATGACCCCGCCGTCAACCGCATCGACAACGCGCCCATGTTGCGCGGCATCATCAGCCGCATCAACGGCCGCCCCGCAACCGAGGTGGCCCCCGGACATTGGGTGGTCGAGGGCGACCGCGCCGTAAGCTATGCCGATACCCTGCCCGCCCGCACCGAAATCACCGAAGGCACCTGGTGGGGCGAGGGCTATACCGGGCCGCCACAGCTCAGCTTTGCCGCCGAAGAAGCCATGGAGATGGGCATCGGCATCGGCGACGAGATCACCGTCAATATTCTGGGCCGCGACATCACCGCCCCCATCACCTCGCTGCGCGAGGTGGATTTCTCCAGCGTCGGTATGGGCTTTGTCCTCTTGATGAACGAGGCAGCGGTGGCAGGCGCGCCGCATACGTTCATCGCGACGGTCTATGCCGACGATCAGGCGTCCGAGGAGAAAATCCTGCGCGACGTGACCGACCGCTTTCCCAATGTCACCGCCATCAACGTCCGCGATGCGCTGGCCCAAGTAACGGACCTCCTGGCGGGTCTGGCTTCGGCCACCTCCTGGGGCGCGTCAGTGACATTGCTCACCGGCTTTCTCGTGCTCATCGGCGCGGCGGCGGCGGATCAGCGCGCGCGCACCTATGAGGCCGCCATCCTCAAGACCCTCGGTGCCACCCGCGCCCGTATCCTCTCGAGCCTCATCCTGCGCGCCCTCATTCTCGGAGGGGCGGCAGGGCTCGTGGCGCTTGGGGCGGGTATCGGCGGCGGTTGGGCGGTCAGCCACTTCGTGATGGACACCTCCTTTAGCGTCATCTGGGCCTCTGCACTTGCGGTCATTCTGGGCGGCATGCTGGTAACGCTGTTGGCAGGCCTGATCTTCTCCTTGGGTCCGCTGCGCGCGCGCCCTGCACGGACCCTGCGCGCGCGCGAATAACCTCCTCCACCAGAGCTTCTTCTTGGGCGAAATACTCTGGGGGTCCGGGGGTGAAACCCCCGGTCTTTCGGCCATTCCCGCGTTGATTTCACACCCCAAGGCTGGCACTCCACCAAAGCACCGACAGGAGATGACATGACCGATTCGCTGCCCATCCCGCTCTCTGCTCCGCTCACGGTCGCGCAACAGACCATGCTGGTCAACCTCGTGCGCCGCGCCGCGCGCGCCGAGATCATGCCGCGCTTTCGCACCGTGAACCGGGCCGATGCCAGCACCAAATCCGGCCCGCATGATCTGGTGACAGAGGCCGATCATCAGGCCGAGGCGATGCTGGCACGAGGGCTGCAACGGATGTTTCCGCATGCGCTGATCGTGGGCGAAGAAGCGGTCGCGGGCAAACCGGCCCTGCGCGAGGATGTGTCCGAGGCGGAACTGGCCTTTATCATCGACCCGGTGGACGGCACATGGAATTTCGTCCACGGACTGCCGCTCTTTGGCGTGATCATCGCCGTTACCCGCTTTGGCCGCCCGGTTCTGGGGCTGCTTTACGACCCTGTCTCGGATGACTGGGTCATCGCGGATGAGGCAACGCCCGCGCGGATGGCCGCGGTTCTGGGCGCCGAGCGTCCGGTGCGCGTATCCTCCGGCAGCGCCTTGGCCGAGGTACAGGGCTACATGCATTACTCCCTGATGGCTCAGGCGCGGCAGGAAAAGCTGGCACCGCTTTTGCCAGCCCTCGGGCGCTGCATCGCGCTGCGCTGCTCTTGCCATGAATACCGCCTGCTGGCGCAGGGGGCTGTGGATTTTGTCATGTCGGACGTTCTGAATCCATGGGATCACGCGGCGGGCGTGCTCATTTGCCAGCAGGCTGGCGGCGTGGCGCGGATGCTGGACGGGCGCGACTATAACACCTCGATCACCAAGGGCGTTCTGCTAAGTGCCGCGAACGAGCCGACATGGGCAAGTCTGAGAGAGCATTTTGCCTGTATTTTGGACAGTTGAAACCAAAAAAACTTTTCATTTGCCTTTGAAAGACCATCTCTGCATGACAGAGTCATGGCTTCGGCCCAAATTCACTTCATCGGATTTCAGGCATGACATCGACCCGGCGCATGACGGATCATATCGACGTTGTCACCTTGTCCGACACGGACCGGGCGGCAGCGATCGACCGGCTATACGATGTGGCGCTCGACCCCGGGCGCTATGAGGCACTGCTCGACCATTGGGAGAGCGCGATTGGCCCCCTTCGTGCACATGTCGATCTAAACGCGCCGCGTCTTCTGGATGAGCCGCAGATATCCGAGCATTTCCGCCGCGCCACCGAGTTTCTCGACCGCTTGGCACCCGAAGATACGGATCACGATGGGTTGGGTGCCATTCTTGCCCCGTTCGACCGGGTGCCGGCCCTCTTGCTGGATCGCCACCGCCAAATCTGCGCCGCCAATACCGCCGCCCATCAGGCCATGACCTTGCCGGCAAACGCGCGCCTCTGCGATCTGCCGATCCATGAGGCCGATATGGATGCGCTTGCGGGCACGCTCGACATTCTGTTCGACAACCGGGAAAAGGATACCGCCGTTCTGCGGGTGCGCGCGGTGCAGGCCGGGCATCTGATCGTCTTTCGGCTACAGCGTTGTATTGCGCCCGACGGCACGGTTCTGGTTCTCGCTGCCTCCAATGAAATAAGCATGCCGCCGGGCTTTTGCGAGATCTTGATCGAGGCCTTCGATCTGACCCAGACCGAGGCCGATATCCTGTGCCATCTTGTCGATTGTCGCAGCGTCAATGAAATCGCCGCAGAGCGTGGGCGCGCGGTGGATACCATCCGGGTGCAGATCAAATCGCTGCTCGCCAAGACCGAGACCCATTCGCAACTCGAACTGGTGCGCCTCGCTCTCTCGATGATCGACATGACCGCGATGACCATACGCGCAGCACCTGGCCCCCGTGTGGTCAGCCGGGGCTATGCAGCCCTGCCAGAACGGGATTTCAAATCACTGGTCATGCCCGATGGGCGGCGGGTCGATTACCTTGTTCTCGGGGCACCACGCGGACGCCCCATGCTCTACCTGCCGCTCGATTTTGGGCTGGTCCGCTGGCCCGCCTCGGCCGAATTTTTCGCTGCGCTGCGCGGCATCAAGGTGATCGTGCCACTACGCCCTGGCTATGGCCTGTCGGACATGGTGGCACGGGGTGCCGATTACGACACGGCGGTCTATGATGACACGATGCGCGTGCTACGCGCCGAGGGGGTGGCGCGCTGTCCCATCCTATGCCTCAGCCGCGATGCCTATTACGCCGTCAACTTGGCCCGCCTCAACCCCTGCGCCTTTACCGGGATCGTGGCCTGTTCCGGCATGCTGCCCCTCACCCGCCGCGAACAATTCGAGCGCATGGACAAATGGCACCGTTTCATCCTGGCCGGTGCCAAATATACACCACATCTCTTGCCCTTCATGGTCAAGGCGGGCTTTTTGCTCGCGCGCAAGATTGGCAAGCGCAACTTTCTGCATGCGGTCTATGGCAACTCTGCCGCCGATGTGGCGGTGATCGAGGACCCGGAAGCCTTCGAGGCGCTTGCAACCGGGTCGGAGGTGGCGCTCTCTGACAAACATTCCGCACATGAGGCGTTTGCGCGACAACTCACCTCCGGCCAACTCGAGGATTGGAGCGCCGACATCGAGGCCTTGCGCGGCAAGCTGCCGCTCATCTTCATGAATGGGGCCGAGGATCCACAGGTGCCATTGGCCACCTTCGAGGAATTCCGTCGCGACTATGACTGGATCGAATTCCACCAGCTGGAGGATGCCGGGCAACTGGCCTTCTTCCGGCATTGGCGCCGGGTTCTAGACCGGATCGCACCATTGATGGCGGATTAATCGCGCCCTTACCCCATTTGGGGTATGACAGACTCAGGTTACTCACACTACCGTGATGTTACGTGATCAGAGCGGCCCGTTTGAGTGATGGCGCATCCGTTTCTGTCGCATATCCGCACCCATGCTTTGGGACGGAAATATTTCAAACAGATTATTTAAGTATAACAGAAGGCGGCCCGCAAAGGCCGCCTTTTTTACTTCGGATCGCAGGCCGCACCTATTCGGCGGCCTCGGCATAATCCTCGAGCGGCGGGCAGGTGCAGACCAGATGCCGGTCGCCGTAAACATTGTCCACCCGGTTGACCGGCGGCCAGTATTTGTCCACCCGGAATGCCCCCGGTGGAAAACAGCCCTGCTCGCGGCTATAGGGGCGGTCCCAATCCTTTACCAGATCCTCCATCGTGTGCGGCGCGTTCTTGAGCGGATTGTTCTCGGGATCAATCCGGCCTTCCTCGATGGCGCGGATCTCTTCGCGGATGGCCAGCATCGCGTCGCAGAATCGGTCCAACTCGGCCTTGGTCTCGCTCTCGGTCGGTTCCACCATCAGCGTGCCCGCCACCGGCCAACTCATCGTCGGCGCATGGAAACCGCAGTCGATCAGCCGCTTGGCGATGTCGTCCACCGTCACGCCCGCGCTCTCCGCAAAGGGGCGCACATCGAGGATGCACTCATGTGCCACACGTCCACCCCGGCCCTTGTAGAGCACCGGATAGGCCCCCTCCAGCCGCTTGGCGATGTAATTGGCATTGAGGATCGCCACCCGCGTCGCCTGCGTCAGCC
>JBLRXE010000040.1:0-11621 GCA_047920895.1 Roseovarius sp. | reverse complement strand
ATCTCAAATCGAGAATCAAAACCCGTCCGAAAAAGAAGGGGGCTGTCTGCCCCCGCGCCTTGCGGCGCTCCCCCGAGGATATTTCAGGGAAGATGAAATGGAAAAATCGGAACGACAGACGACACATTGAAATACGTCGGATTGATAACTATAGTTGTCAAATGTATGATCTGATCAAATCCGAGACCTTTGACCGTTGGCTGTCAGGGCTGCGTGACCGGAATGCAAAGGCCAGGATCGAGGTCCGCATAAGACGTCTGGGCCTTGGCAACCCCGGTGATGTGAAGCCCGTCGGCGAAGGGGTTTCGGAAATGCGGATCGACTACGGGCCGGGTTACCGCGTGTATTTTCAGCAGCGAGGCGCAGTTCTGATCATCCTGCTGTGCGGTGGGGACAAGAAGACACAGGACAAGGACATCCTGACCGCCAAGAGCATCGCGGCCCAATGGAGTGAATGACATGACCACAGAACGTTTCAGCCGCTACGACACGGCAGACTATCTCAAGAGCGAAGATGACGTCGCAGCCTATCTGGAAGCGGTCATGGAGGACGGCGACCCGGCCCTGATCGCTGCTGCCCTGGGGGACGTGGCACGGGCACGCAACATGACTACGCTTGCTCAGGAAGTGGGAATGAGCCGTGTTGGCCTCAACAAGGCCCTCTCCGGTCAAGGCAATCCCACACTCTCCACGATCCTGAAGGTGTCAAAGGCGCTCGGGCTGAAGCTCTCGATCCAGACAGCGACACAGACCCCCTGATTGTCTTCTTGGCACAGCAACGGTAGCCATCTTGAAAACAACTTGAAGGTGGCACCCAACCGATAAAGCCGGCCATGGAAAAGACGCCCGAAGGGACCACGGATCGAACCTTTGAGCAGACCAAAACCGCGCCACCCGCCGAGGTGGCGCAGGGGGCCTATTGCGCGGATGTCATCTCGCCGCCGCAGCGACAGCAGGGGGCGGCGTTGAACCACACACGGCGCAGGCGGTGGCCGCACGAGAGACAGGTGAACCAGAATTTCGGGGTCAGGCTCGACATGCTCACAGCCGGATCTCTGCATCGGGGTTTCCGGCGCTGAGCGCGTTCATCCAGGCAAGGCACAGATCGCGGGAGCGGTAGGTGCCGTGGGCGGCTTCCTCCTGTCGCGCGACGATGGGGAAGGTGGAATAGATGTAGCGGATATCGTCGCGGTCGGTGATCCCGTAGAGGTGAAAGAACACCGCGTCGAGTTTCGCGCGCAGATCAAGGCGGCGGGCCTCGTCCCAGACAAAGGGCGGCAGCACCTCTCCGCCCGCGTCCACATGGCCCATATCGCGGGCGAAGGGGGCCATGTCATGGGCGGTATAGGTCAGTTCCAGCACCGCGGCGCGGATGATCTCGGCGGCGGTTTTCGCACCGAACCGGGTGGCATTGAGCCGCTCGGGCGGGATGACGGGGAGTTGTTCGACGATATACCAGTTGACGCTTGTGCTATGCACCTTTGACCGGGCCACAAAGTCAAACGCGAGCGCGTTGAAGTTCGCGATGATCTCAGCGGCTCTTTCGCGATAAATCGGTAGGTTCTCGGGAAAGAGCAAAGGCGCTTTGTTCCCGTAACCCGCGAATGGGGCGATTGCACCAATCATCGTCCGCGCGTCGGTCGCCCTTGCAATATCGCGAAACGCGATGGTCCAGCCGATGCCCTCGGGCAACGTCACCTCGCGCTCGGGCACCCAGTATTGCGGCACCGGCACAAAGGCCGGGTCGGCTTTCTGCTCTTCGGAAATCGCACCGCTCAGGGCTGCGTTATGCAGGTTTTCGGCGTTCACCTCGACCGAGGCCGCGCGGTGATCGAATTGATGGATCATCCGGCCCACATAAAGCGGCACCCACGGCCCTGCGGCGCTCTCATAGCGGTTGCCGCCGACGGGATATGCGCCTTCCTGATCCTCCAGTTCCGCCCTGGTGCGGAACAGGCCGGAATCGTTGGTCATGTCGAACATGCGCAGATACTTCACCGGCCATGCCTTGACCTCCGCGCCCGAGGAGCGGTCCACCAGCGGCACGGCACCCGCGTAGATCGCGGCGGTCAGGGACGCAGCGCGGCGCGAGCGGAAAATCGGCGCGGTGCCGGTATTGGGGTTCACGCGGGCGAAATCGGCGGCGCTGAGGGTGAAGCAACGTTCAGGATCGGCCAGTTCAGTGACCGATTGCAGGAAAAAGGCGCATTGTGCCTCGTGTTCGGTGGGCGAGGGGCTGGCCACGAAGGCACAGAATTTGAAACGGCTGTCCACGTCCTCGAAGAAGGGTTTCAAATCGTATCGGGTGCGCCGATTCTCGAAATCATACAGCGCCTTCAGCCGCCCCTCGGTCGCCACGCCCTTGAAGAACGGCGCGGCGGTCTTGTCGGACGCGATGCCCGAGGGCACGATCAGCCCGATCAGGCCCTCGGGCTGCACCAGCGTCATGGCCCGTTCGACAAAGAGCGAATAAAGGTTCACGTCGCCCCCCGACAACAGCGGGTAATCACCGCCCTTGCGTGCCATGCGCGTGGCGTCCTCTGCCCTCTGGGATGCCTTGGCATAATCGAGCGCCAGCGGATCGCCTGCCGCATCAAGGGCGTCGATCATGGTCTTGCGGTCAGAGGCGCGTTGCGCCATGGCGATGGCCGGTCGCCGCTCGGCGAACCATTCCACCTGTTGCAGCTTCATCCGGTCCCATGGCGGGTTGCCCACCACGGCGTCAAAGCCGCCCGTGAGGGCCTCGCCCTCCCAATCCGACCAGATACCGGGAAAGGTGACCTGCCAGTTGAGAAAGTTTTCCTCGGCGATCAGGGTGCGGGCCGCGTCCAGTATCTCGGCAAAGCGTTGATCGGCCTCGCGCTTGATCTTGGGGTCGCGCTTGCCCATGGCGATGGCGAGCGGATCGCCGAACTGCCCGTCAAAGAACACCTTGAGCGCGGCGCGGCCGGGTTTGTCCTTTATGTCGAGCCAGTCAAGCGCATGGATGAGCTTCAGCAGCGCATCGAGCGGCGCGGTCATGTCCTCGACCTCGGCGAAAACATCGGCCGAGCGGTGCGCCTCGGCAATCTCGGCGTCGGTCAGCCCTTCGACGATCTGCATCTTGGTGGCGGCGCGCAGGGCGCGGTTCATCGGCTCGTGCAGCAAGAGCGGCGTGCCATAGGTCGCGGCCTTGTCGATCCCGGCCTTGACCCATGAGCCGAACAGGCTGTCGCCGCAGCGCAGGTGGTGATCGAGAAACGAGAGCGGCGCGCCCACGGTGAAGGTGTGCAGCCACAGCGCCACCTTGGCCAGTTCCACCGCCATGGCGTTCTTGTCCACGCCGTAGATGCACCGCTTGAGCACCATGCGGCGGATGATGTGGCGGTCGTCAAGCTGATCCTGGTCGATGGTCCAGTTGCGCGCCCCGGCATTGGTGAGGATGGTGCCCCGGATCGTCTCGATCCGCTCGCCCAGGGGCGAGATATAGTCGCCCCATTCGGCGGGCACCTCGGGTTCGGCCTCGGCCATGGCGGCGATGACCTGATCGGCCATGAAATCCACAAGGCTGACAAGGAAATGGCCCGACCCCATGGCCGGGTCACAGATTTTCAGATCAAGCAATCTGGTTGCCGGGTCGAGCGTCTTGACCATGGTCAGCTTGCGGTCGTCGGGGAAGGGGCCTTTTGCCAACTCCTCGATCTTGTCGCGGAAGGCGCGTTTGCGGTCCTCGATCAACGGCTCCAGCGTCTCGGTCAGGATCAATTGCACCAGATCGTCGGGGGTGTAATAGCTGCCCGACCCCTTGCGCGCGAAAATGTTGGGGCGCACGGCGATCTCGCCCGCGTCGCGCGTCACCTCGTATTCGAGCAGGCGCTCGTAGATCGAGCCGAGTTGCTGCACCGACAGGTTGCGGTAGTTGATGTATTTGCGGCCCTCGGGCGTGCGCTCGAACGACAGGGCGTCGATCACGCGGGCCATGACGGAATCGGGGATGCGGATATTGGTCAGGATCGCGTGGCGTTCCTGATCAAAAAGACCGCCATTATAGGGCGGCAGTCCGATAGAGGCGTCGCCCTGGTCGATGGCGAGAAACAGATCGGCCATGGCCCCCCAGTAGCGCGCGGCGGTGTCCGAGAAGGTGTCGCCGCGATCCTTGCGGTCCTTCACGTCGAGCCGGACCTTGTTGCGCAGGCCATAATCGTCATAGCGGGTGTCGCGCACCGGCAGCAGGTCACGATCCTCGGCATAGAGGATGAAGAGCAGGCGATAGAGCAGGATCAGCGCCGCCTCGCGCACCTCCTGAAGGTCGGCGTCGGGGGCGGCGGTGACGATGGCGCGGATCAGATCGGGGAAGACCTCGCCGAACACCTTGTTCGACAGGTCCTCGGCCACGCGTTCCTCGTAGAAGCGGCCTTCTTCGAGGGCCTTTTCGTGGAAGGTGCGCGGATCGGCCCCCGAGGGGAGGAAGGCGTCGCGCCGGAAAATCAGGTAGAAGACGGTCAGCCAATGGCGGCGGTCGTCCTCATTGAGGGCGAAAAGGCCGTCATTGTGCCCCGGCAGATCAAGGATGGCGGCGATGTCCAGCTCGAAGAATTGCTCGGAAACGGATCGCGCGCCCGAGAAATAAAGCCGCCATTTCGCCCCGTTGGTCAGGATGCCCCAGCGAAGCGTGCCGCTGGTGATGTCGTCAATGCGGCGCAGATAGCGCAGCATCTGGGTCGAGGGGGCGGTTTCCTCACCACGCTTGCCGGACCGGCGGTCGAGCGGTCGGCCCCAGCGTTTGGATTCGACCACTGCGCGCGCAAACTCGTAGCGTTTCCATTCCTCGGGGTGGGCGTTTGCCCTGGCCTTGGCCTCGGCGTTCTCGAAAAGAAGGCCGTCCGGCACGTCCTCGCGGCCCTTTGGGGAGAGGTTCTGCTGGCGCAGGCTGTCGGTCCAGCCAAGTGCTTCGAGCACCGGCCAGATCAGATCGTCTTCGGTCTGGCTTTCGTTCGGGGTTTGCGAGACGGGGAAGGCTGCGGCAACCGCGTGAAGGCGCTCAGTGAACAGGTCCAGACCGTCATCGGTCAGGGTGCCCCAGTCTGACAGAGACTGGATCGTGTCGGTCAGAAAGTCAGAGCTGAACAGGCTGCCTTGGTTCGCGATCTCGCGTGTCAAATCGGGAGGTCCTTTTTTGCGGGAATATACAGGTGGTTGAGCCTGTTGCACCCGAAAAGAACATGAAAGGGGTCAACTCTGCCTGACTTGCCGGGTTGGGGGCTGTCAGCCCCCGCGCCTTGCGGCGCTCCCCCGAGGATATTTCAGGGAAGATGAAATGGGGTGGGCGGATGTGATCCCGCGAGGGCGCTTGCTGTATATCCTTTTTGAATATATCATATATCCTAAAAGGATATGCTCATGCCGCTCTACATCAAGGACCCCGAAGTGGACGCGCTGGTTGACCGCTACCTTGCGGTCTCCGGCGCAAAGAGCAAGACCGAGGCGGTGCGCAAGGCGCTGCTTGCCAGCATAGCGGCTCTGGAGCGGCAGGAAACCCTCGCCGAGCGGGTCGCCAAGGTGCAACGCAAAGCGGCTGCCGCTGGCCTCAAACCACGGGAGACAGACGACAAGAGCTTCATGGATGAGTTGTGGGGAGACGGATGATGTTCATAGACGCCAGCGCATTATGCGCGGTCCTGCTGAATGAACCCGAAGCACCCGCCATGCTGACAGCGATGGAAATGGCGCGTGGCAAGCTCTTGATCTCGCCGGTGGTGCGCATCGAGGCAACGCTTGCCATTGCGCGCAGTCTGCGGGACGCGCGTGGAACGACGCATATTGCCGAAGCTCATTTTGATGAGGCGAGCGCGCTTGTGGGAGAACTGGTGTCTTCGCTCGGTGCGCGCGAAATGCACATCACCGAAAGCATGGGCACGGCGGCAATCGCGGCGCTGAGGAAATACGGCAAGGTTGCGGGACACCCGGCGCGGCTCAATCTGGGCGATGCACTGACCTATGCTGCGGCCAAGGCGTTTCGCGCGCCCTTGCTCTACAAGGGCGATGATTTCGCGCAAACCGACCTCGCCGGATGAGCCATGCCCTCTTGGGGCGGATAGCTCTGGGGATCGGCAAGCCATCACGCGACTTGGTTCGGACGGCATCACATGTTATGATTACAGTTGATTACAATGGAGCACACCATGCCGCAGCGCGCCGCATCCGAGCCAATCACCATCCGCACAACCAAGATATCGGAGATTGATGCCTTGGCGAATGCGATGGACCGTTCCCGCAACTACATCGTCAATCAGGCCATCGAACAATACCTGGAAGCCAACATCTGGCAGATGGAGCGGATCAAGAGCGGGATCGCCGCCACCCGAGAGGGCAAGGTCATTCCTGCCGATGAGGTATTTGCCGGGATCGCCGCGAAGCACGGTTGGACACGTTGAGGCACCTTGTCATTGCCGAGCCAGCGGCCTGCGATCTTGAGGAGATCGTGGATTATATCGCATTGGATGATCCCGTCGCCGCCGAGAACGTGTATCGGGGGATCGTGCGGACTGCGGAACGACTGCCCGAGTTCTCCGACCTGGGACGTCCCGGTCGCCACCCCGAGACACGGGAGTTGAGCATCGTGGGGCTGCCCTACCTGATCGTTTATGAGGTCAGCGCCGAGGCGGTGACGATACTGGCGGTGTTCCACACGTCCCGGGATCTCGCACGGGCGCTCCTGGACCGGATGCGGGGCGGTTAGACCATGGAGCCGGCGGGCCTTTCGGCCCGCCTGTCGGGTCAGGCGTCTTGGGACGCCCGCTCGATCTGCTTGCGGATCGCGTGCGAGTAGTTGTCGAACGCGTCGGCGGCGAGGGTCATGCCATAGACGGTCTCGCCGTCCTTGCCTGCCCATTCGCTCTGGCGAAGGGTGCCTTCGGCGCGCACCAGGTCGCCTGTGGCAACATTCTCTTTCGCCCAGGTGATGACGTTCTCGTTGAAGATTGTCACCTCGTTCCAGAAGGGGCGGGACTGGAAGTCGCCGTTGTTGTCGCGCTTGCCGTATTCGGCGGCGATGCTCACGCGCAGGGTGCTGCCGACGTCCTTGATCTTGCCAACCCGGCCGACGATCTCGAATTTCGCGAAGGTTTTCATTGTCAGTCTCCTTGGACTTGAGTGTTTCAGTGAAAAACGGTCGCGTTGGGTTCCCGATGCGATCAAACCAAAAAACGGAGGGTCCGCATAG
This sequence comes from Roseovarius sp., assembly GCA_047920895.1. Classification (GTDB taxonomy): domain Bacteria; phylum Pseudomonadota; class Alphaproteobacteria; order Rhodobacterales; family Rhodobacteraceae; genus Roseovarius. The sequence goes on along the minus strand of JBLRXE010000040.1, from coordinate 4,420 downwards.
TGGAAGCCGTTTTTTTGTTTGAAGTGCGGTGCTTTGGCACCGCGCGGTCGCCAAGAGGGAATCCGACGATGTTCCGTTTCTGAAACACGGGGCGCAAGGGGACGGGATGAGGACTTGGCCGATAAGGGTTCGGCTGATTGGCAAGATCAGTCAAGGGCGGCAGGCGCTGTGGGTAAGGGTAGCCGTCGCGGTTGTCGTTATATGACTATGACAAAGGCGTTTTGTGCGTGGCTTCTGGAACGAGGGCACAAACATGGTCGGACGGGAAAAATCGCCGTGACGCAAGACGGCCCTGCGGCGGAGTGCGGGCCAGAACAGACACAGTGACGGGGAAGGCAAGGATGTTCAGGAGTAGCCCGCCTCCCTCTGATGTCGGAATGCGAGGATCGTTACGCTATCGCCGTCGATACGGTATCTGGCGACATAGCCGCTGTCGCCAAAGTCGATGGGCCATTCCCGGAACTCTTCCGGAAGATCATCGACCATCCGGCCAAGGCGGGGTTGCGCACCGAGTATTTTAACGCCCTGCCGGATCGCCTCACCGGCCCTGCGCGCTGCATCGGCGTTCTTCGGGCGCAGAAAATCCCGTAACCGTTGCAAGTCCCGGAGCGCCGCCGGGGCGAAGATCACTTGTGGCATTCGGGGGCTGGCTGTTCGTTGTCAGTTCCCCAATTCGCAAGCCATTGATCGACCTCTTCAGCGGTTGCGTACAGGCCGGTTTCCTGAAACTCCTCCCACGCCTTGAGGGTCTCCAGCCGCAACGCCTCGCGCTTTTCTTCCCGCTCGACATACTGCGTTATGGCTTCACGCATGATCCAGTGCGAGGTGCGTTTCCGCGCCTCGGCGAGATGCCGCACGCGCCCTTTCATCTCGTCGTCCAGTTTGATGGATGTTGCCGATGCCATCTTGGGCTCCCAATAAAAGGTAATACCTGTGACTACAGTATACTACTCAAACTGGGCTTGTCCATTGAATCGAATGACGGTTGCGACCAGCGCGGTTGGGCGGGGTTTGCGGCCATGCTCTTCACCGGCTTCGTGCTCTCGTTGCCAGAGATAATCATAAAACCATACGTCGCCCTGCTTGGGAGTGGTCATTTCAGATCCCCGTCAGGTTCGCCGTGAAGCGCCTGTTCGAGCATTGCCAGATGCTCAGCGGGCATGTCGTCAACAGCGATTGCTTTTCGCGCGTCCTTCGGAAATCTGTGCTCATAGTCGTCAATGCTCATGAGCACATAGCGTGGCTTGCTGTGCTTCGTGATGGTAACGGGACCGTGGTTGGCGGCATGGAGAACGTCGCCCAGGGTTTGTTTGAGATCGCTCGACGGGAAAGAACGCATATCAGGTCTCCTTTTGTCCAAAATAGATAATATAGACAAAATATGCAAGAAAAAAGGCCCCGCGCGAGGGCGGGGCCAGTGTTTCCTTCACCACAAAGGAATCTTGTTTGGGGATTACATCGGCCATGTGCCGTTGCTGGGACGATTGCCTGCGACGACACGATCCCATTCTTTCTGGGCGTAGTGGTCCTCGATGTCCTTGTCGGATATTTGACCTATCTGACACAGACGCGCGAAGAAGTGATAGATAATCAAGAAGAAGAGTTTCGTGCAGAACCATGCCGTGATCCAACTCGCGCGCAAAACGAAGCGAAGCACGCGCGCAATACCTTTGGGCGGCGGGGCAAGGGCAGGAATGTAATTCGTGGTCATGACGCATCTCCTCACTCGATAACAGCGCAGAATGTAGAACTAAAAGCGAACGACAGGAAGTTGTTTTCACGTTACTGCGGAGTTTCCCGTAGCTGGCGTGGAGGGATCAACCGTCTGGCTGCATTCGCATTCCTGCGCGGCCACGCGGATTGATGCTCCAACCCGCGCCGTCATGAAAGATGATGGCGTCGGGGCCGTGGGCCTCGATGAATTGCCGGTCGGCCTCGGCTTGGCGAGCGCGGTGCAGGTGGTTGCGCAATTGTCCATGCGGGTCACGGCACCAGAGGCCGGGGGCACGGCCACAGTCGGGGCAGGGCACGGCAAGGGTGGGGTGGGGATGTGCGGTGAAGTCGGGCATTTGTTTCTCCATCTGGTCGGGGTGACGGGCGGGGCATTGCGGCCCCGCCCCTTCGGCTCACGCCATCCCCTCGGGCAGCCACGCGGCGATTTTGGCGGCTTGCGCTTCGGTGACGCGATGTGCCTTTCGGGCGTCCTCGCAGGCGAAAAGGGTTTCCAGCTTGGCGGCTTTCTCGCCCTTTTTCAGCTTGGCGAAGGTCGTGGCGGTCGGGTGATCCTCGGGCAGATCGAGCAGATCGAGCCACAGATCGGTGAGATAGGACGCGCTCACGCGGGCAAAGAAATTCTCCGCCGTGGGGGTCCAGACCGCGCGAATGTCCGGCTTGCTCTCCTTATCCACCAGCGCGGCCAGCGTCTCCGCGCCGCCCTTGTAATGCGCCGCGAGATACCGGGTGAGTTCGGCGCGCATGTGATCGCGGCCTTTCGCGCGAAAGGCGCGGAAGGATTTGGCCATGTCCTTGTCCCATGCATCGCGGGGCGGGTTCTCGGTCAGCCGGGTGTCAAGCGCATATCCATCCGCCTCGGTGGAGGGCCAGTTGGGAACCTCTTCTGTCCTGATCCCGAGCGGCGCGTTCCACGCAAGGCCGTGGCTCAACTGGAAGGCCAGAAGATCGAGAAGCAGGTCAGGCTTGGCGAGGATCGCGTTCTGACGCGCACCCTTGGCGATGCGCTCCAGATCGTCACGCAATTTGGCGCTGATGGGCGATTTCGGGGCCGTGTCGGGCGCGTGTTGTGACGGGCGCAGAACCCCCGCCCTGATGGCGGCGGCGCGGTCCTCGCGCGTCACAAGCCCCCCGCAACCTTGCAACCGGCCTTCACGGTCCACATAGACGATGACGCCTGAAAGGGCCTTCTGTTCGGGGGTGAACGCGCCGTCCAGCGTCTCCTGCAACGCGGCAAGTTCTGCCGCGCCCTCGTCGCCCAGCACCTCGGCTTCGGCCAGTTCCGCAAGTTCATCGTAGCGCGCGGCCTCGATCTCGGTCAGGCTGCCGGGTTGCGGATAGATGCGGTCGAGTTTGCGGTCCTCGATCTCGTGATAGCCGATATAGGGGGTGGGGGAGACTGCGGCCCATTTCCAGCCCTTGCCGCGCAAGAGGTCGGCGGCGGCGGTCAGCTTGGCCGCGAAAATCTCGTCAAGCAGCGCCGGATCGTCAAGATAGGTGGTCTGCTCGAAGAGGTCGCGGGTCGTGCGCCCGCCTCTTGCCTCATAGGTCTCGATGCCGACAAAGACGGCGCGGCGGTCGGTATCGCGCACGGCGTCGGGTTTGAGCATCTGGCGGATATGGTGGTCGCTGTAGCCGTGGCCGCGCACCTTTTCCAGCACCACAAGGGCTGTTTTCTCGTCGTCGCAAAGGGTGAAGGCGGCGGCGTTCTGCAAGGTGATCTGACCGGCCCTGAGTGCGTCGAGCACCGGGGCGGGCAGGTGCGCCAGTTTAAGGCGGCGGTAGACATGCGGCTCGGTCACGCCATAGGCCACGGCGATGCTCGGCACGGGAATGCCGCGCGCGGCCATGTCGCCATAGTCGCGGATTTCGTCGGCGGGGTGCAGGGCCTCGCGGTTGGCGTTCTCGGCGGATGCCCATGCCTGCGCGGTGGCGGCATTGGGGGCGATATTCACCGGGACGGTGCGAAAGCGCGGATCGTCCTGCAAGAGGGCCAGGGCGCGGTGGCGTCGGCCTCCGGCGACAATGGCGGTTTTGCCCTTGGCGTCGGTCATACCTGCAAGCGGATGGATGAGGCCGCACTGGCGGATGTTTTCGGCCAGCGCCTTGATGCCGGTCTCCGCGACGATCTTCCGGGGGTTCAGGTCGGAAATATAGGTGTCCTCAAAGGGGACGGCGGCATAGGTGGCGGTGATCTTGGTCTCGTTGCTCATGGGGTCACTCCTTGATCTGTGGTGAGGTTTCGGATTGGTGAGCGCCGCCCCTTCCGGGGCGGGCCGGGGTCAGTATTCGGATGCGAGAAGGATGGTCAGGACGCGCCCGGTCTGGGCGAGGTCGCGGGGGTCTTCCGACCCGTAACGATAGTCGCGGTCGTAATAGTCGATCTTCCAGTAGAGGCGTTCGCCCTCGATGGTGAACACGCCGAAACTGTGATCGCCGTAGGGGTCGTTATCTTCGGTGAAGTCGGCAAATTGCATCACCGTGACCATGGTCTTGACCTGTGCCTCATAGGGCAGGGCGGCGACGCCGCGCGTCATGACGATCTGGCCGGGGATGGTGAAATCCGCGCCCCAAGTGGAGCGGAAACGGTCATTGATCCACGCGAGGTCCGCGTTCTCGGCAACGGCGACTTCGTAATCGGTGAGTTCAAGCGCCATGTCTGGCCCTCCTTTGTGGTGGTGCCCTGTCC
>JBLRXE010000039.1:0-11695 GCA_047920895.1 Roseovarius sp. | reverse complement strand
GCCCCCCATCTGGCTCAACTGCTCGGCATGTAGCTTGACCGGGAGGCCAAGCGCCTGCGCTTGGGCAAAGAGCGGTTCCAGATCATCGGGGGAAAAGGCGATGCCCTCGCAAAATCCGTCCACCGCATCGACCAGCCCCTAGGCATGGGCGGCCCTGAGGGCCGGAATACAGACCTCGGAAACATACGCTTGCGTATCCATCTTGAACTCTGGCGGCACCGCATGCGCGCCGAGAAAGCTGGTCTTGACCCGGATGTCGCGCTGTCGGGCAATGGATCGCGCCACGCGCAGCATTTTCAATTCGGTGTCGATGTCCAGGCCATAGCCTGATTTGACCTCAATCGTGCAGACGCCCTCGGCAATCAGCGCATCGACAAATCGCAAGGCGCCGCGCAACAGCGCCTCTTCCGGGGCCTCTCGCGTCGCCTTGACGGTCGAGAGGATGCCCCCGCCCGCACGCGCCACCTGTTCATAGCTGGCCCCCTGCAAGCGCATCTCGAATTCAGCCGAGCGGTTGCCGCCATGCACCACATGGGTATGGCAATCAATCAGCGCCGGGGTGACGACACGCCCACCAAGATCCTCCTCCGGCCCCTCATAGCCTGCGGGCAAATCTCGGTCGCGGCCCACCCAGACAATCCGCCCCGCTTCGGTCAGGAGCGCACCACCGGGCACAAGGCCATAGGGCCGCCCGGCCTGCATCGTTGCCAGTGTTGCGTTGCGATAAAGCATGGGCGGATTCCTCGTGGGGAGATTCTGAATTATTATGTCTATACATAATAATTCTGTCAAGACAGGATTGCATGGCTGGCCACAGACACGCATCGGGGTTCTTGCCTTTGGCATCGGCCATGGCGTAACGCTCGGTTGGGCGTGCCGGCACAGACCGCTCGCGCGCAGAAACCTATGTAGGCCGCATGACCGATCCGCAGTTCAATACTTGGCAATCTATTCAGGACGAGGTGCTGCGCCGCATCCATGCGCGGGACTGGCCCCCCGGCGCGGATATCCCTAACGAGGCGGATCTCGCGCGGGAATTCGGCTGCGCGCGGGCCACGGTCAACCGCGCCCTGCGTGCCCTCGCCGAGGCAGGCATGATCGAACGGCGGCGCAAGGCCGGCACACGCGTCGCCCTGCACCCGGTCAGCCGCGCCACCGTCGATATTCCGGTGATCCGGCAAGAGGTGGCCGCCCTAGGCAAGACCTATGATTACTGCCGCCTGAGCCATGCGCAGGGCATGCCCCCGACGGAGGTGGCGCAGCGGCTCTGCCCCGCCGCGCCCTGCATTTCTCTGCATGTCACGGCGCTGCACCTGGCCTCGGGCGCGCCCTTCGTGTTCGAGGATCGCTGGATCAATCTGGACACGGCCCCCACCGCCGCCACGCAGGATTTCGCGGCAAGCAATGCCAATGAATGGCTCTTGGCGCATGTGCCTTATACCCATGGGGAAATCCGCCTCTCGGCTCAGGCCGCCTCGGACGAAGAAGCCCGCATCTTGAACACTGATCTCGGCGCGCCCCTCTTTGTCATGGAGCGCCTGACATGGGACCACGGCCGTCCCGTGACGCTTGCACGTCTCTGCTATGCGCCGGGCCACCAGATCGTCACCCATCTGGGCCCCGCCCCCTGACCCAAGGCGGCGATGGTCATGGACGGGTGCGCCGGCTTGGGCTATCAGGCGGAAAACACAGACCAGTCAAGAGGCGCACCATGTCCGGCCACGGCACACCCATTCCCATGACCTCTCACCGCTCCGGGCCGCTGTCCGGGGTTGCCGATGTGCCGGGGGACAAATCAATCTCGCACCGCTCGCTGATCCTGGGCGCGCTGAGCGTGGGCGAAACCGTGATCACCGGGCTGCTTGAAGGCGAAGACGTGCTCGACACGGCCAAGGCGATGCGCGCCTTTGGCGCAGAGGTGACGCGCGACGCGGCGGGCACATGGCATGTGCATGGCGTGGGGGTGGGTGGCTTTGCCGAACCGGACCACGTCATTGATTGCGGCAATTCAGGCACCGGCGTGCGGCTGATCATGGGGGCGATGGCGACCTCGCCGATCACGGCCACCTTTACCGGCGACGCCAGCCTGAACAAACGCCCGATGGCGCGGGTGACGGACCCTCTCGCGCTCTTTGGGGCGCAGGCGGTGGGGCGCGCGGGCGGGCGGCTGCCCATGACCATCGTGGGCGCGGCCGAGCCTGTGCCGGTGCGCTATGTCGTGCCCGTGCCCTCGGCGCAGGTCAAGAGCGCGGTGCTTTTGGCGGGCCTCAATGCGCCGGGGCAAACCGTGGTGATCGAGCGTGAGGCAACGCGCGACCATACCGAGCGGATGCTGGCCGGGTTCGGGGCCGAAATTACCACCAAAGAGACCGAAGAGGGCCGGGTGATCACCCTGACCGGTCAACCTGAACTGCGCCCTCAGACCATCGTGGTGCCGCGTGATCCGTCGTCGGCGGCGTTTCCGGTCTGTGCCGCGCTGATTGTCCCCGGCTCTGACGTTTTGGTGCCCAATATCGGTCTGAACCCGACGCGCGCGGGGCTATTTACCACGCTGCGCGAAATGGGCGCTGACCTCAGTTATGAGAACCTGCGCGAGGAAGGCGGCGAGCCTGTCGCCGACCTGCGCGCGCGCTTTTCGCCGGACCTGCGCGGCATCGAGGTGCCGCCCGCACGCGCCGCCAGCATGATCGACGAATATCCTGTTCTCTCCGTGGTCGCTGCCTTCGCCACTGGCGAGACGGTGATGCGCGGCGTCAAGGAATTGCGCGTCAAGGAAAGCGACCGGATCGAGGCCATGGCCGCCGGCCTGCGCGCCGGCGGTGTCGAGGTCGAAGATGGACCCGATTGGTGGATCGTACGGGGCCGGGGGCATGGAAATGTGCCAGGCGGCCAGACCTGCGCCAGCCATCTCGATCACCGGATCGCCATGTCCTTTCTCGTCATGGGCATGGCCAGCACCGCCCCGGTGCAGGTCGATGACGCAAGCCCCATCGCCACCTCCTTTCCGATCTTCGAGGCGTTGATGGCACAGGTTGGCGCGGATATACGACGTGAATGAGCGGCAGGTAGCGGGAGGATCGCGCGCCAAGCAATTGCGCGTGATCGCCGCATGAGTCCCATTGTCTGTGCCGGGTGGCTGGGCCTAGACTCGGCCTATGGATGACCCCTCCCGCCACCCCACCCCACCTGCGCCGCCGCCCATGAAAACCGGGATCATGCGCACGGTCTTTCGCTTGGCTGTGCTGGCGGTCATGGCATTTGCCCTGCATGCCTTATTCACCTGGGCCGAGGGCTGGATCCTGCAAAGCGACTACCGATGGGCCGTGCCCGGATTCCTTGTGCTGACCCTGCTGATCTATGCTTTTCTCATCGCCATCCCTTTCGTGCCGGGCATCGAGATCGGCTTGATGGTGCTGGCCGCCGGTGGCGGGGATATCGCGCCTTTCGTTTGGCTGGCCACCGCCGCAGGGTTGACGCTGGCCTATGTGGTAGGATGCAAGGTGCCCTATCGCTGGCTGCACCGGGTTATGCTCGATTTGCGTCTAACACGCACCTGCCGGATACTGGAAGAATTCGAGGCCCTGTCGTTGCCAGAGCGCACGGCCTTTGTCGCGGCGCAATTGCCGGGGCGCTATCTCTCATGGATCGTCCGCTATCGCTATCTGCACCTTGCGGTTCTGATCAATGTGCCGGGCAATTCGATCATCGGCGGGGGTGGCGGCATCGCTTTTGTCTCTGGTCTTTCGGGGCTGTTTCGCGCGCCTTTGGCAATCCTGACACTCTTTGTCGCGACAGGCCCTGTGCCGCTGGCGGTTTGGCTCTTTGGCTGGTCCCTGACATGAGAGGTCCGCACAGGACCATGCATGCCGCGTGCTGACGATTTTCTGACGCTTGTGGGCTGTCGGTCTAGCGCCTATGGCTTATGTTCCGCCCAAGCAACGCGTCAGAAGCAGGATTTCGCACATGTCGACAGACCCACTTGTCGTTTTCACGCCCTCCGGGAAACGCGGGCGCTTTGCCAAGGGCACGCCGGTCCTGACCGCGGCGCGCCAGCTTGGTGTCGATCTTGATTCGGTGTGTGGCGGGCGCGGCATCTGCTCCAAATGCCAGATCACGCCGGGCTATGGCGAGTTTTCCAAACACGGCGTCACCGTCCATCAGGACGCGCTGTCCGAATGGAACAGCGTCGAGGAACGCTATGACCAGAAACGCGGGTTGAAACCGGGGCGGCGCCTGGGCTGTCAGGCGCAGATCATGGGCGACGTGGTGATTGACGTCCCCCCCGAGAGCCAGGTTCACAAGCAGGTGGTGCGCAAGGCCGCCTCTGCCCGCGTGATCGAGATGGACCCCGCCACCCGCCTCTATTTCGTCGAGGTGGAAGAAGCCGACATGCACGAACCCACCGGCGATTTCGAACGGCTGAAGCGCGCGCTCAAGGCGCAGTGGGACATCACCGATATCCGCGCCGATCTGAGCCTTTTGTCCAAGCTGCAACCCGTGCTGCGCAAGGGTAAGTTCCAGGTCACGGTCGCCCTGCACCGGGGCCATGCCGAGACCCCGGCACAAGTGCTGGAAATCTGGCCCGGCCTGCACGAAGGCGGCCTTTTCGGTCTGGCCATTGACCTTGGCTCGACCACGATTGCCGCACATCTGACCGATCTGGAAACCGGCGAGGTCAAGGCTTCGTCGGGCATCATGAACCCGCAGATCCGCTTCGGCGAGGATCTGATGAGCCGCGTCAGCTATGCGATGATGAACCCCGGCGGCGACCGCGAAATGACCGCCGCCGTGCGCGACGCGATCAACACCCTGGCCGGGGAAATCGCCAAGGAGGCAAACATCGCCCCCAACCTGATCGTCGAGACGGTCTTTGTCTGCAACCCGGTCATGCACCACCTCTTGCTGGGCATTGACCCGGTGGAGCTGGGGCAGGCACCCTTTGCGCTGGCCACGTCGGGCAGCATGGCCCTGAACGCCCGCGAACTCGATCTGACCGCGATCAACCCGCGCGCGCAGGTCTATGTGCTGCCCTGCATCGCAGGCCATGTGGGGGCCGATTGCGCCGCCGTGGCGCTCAGTGAAGAGCCGGGCAAATCCGAGGATCTGGCGCTGATCGTCGATGTGGGCACCAACGCCGAGATCCTCTTGGGCGACAAGACCCGCGTGCTGGCCTGTTCCTCGCCCACGGGTCCCGCCTTTGAGGGCGCGCAGATTTCCAGCGGCCAGCGTGCCGCCCCCGGTGCCATCGAGGCCATTCGCATCGACCCCGTGACCAAGGAACCCCGGTTCCGGGTGATCGGGACTGACATTTGGTCGGACGAGGACGGGTTCGAGGTGGCCGTGGGCGATGGCGGCATCACCGGCATTTGTGGCTCCGGCATCATCGAGGCGGTGGCCGAGATGCGCATGGCGGGGCTATTGGACGAAAGCGGTCTGATCGGATCGGCCGCGGCCACCGGCACGGCGCGCATGGTCGAGGACGGGCGCACCCATTCCTACGTCATCCATGACGGCAGCGCCAAGGGCGGGCCGGTGATCACCGTTACCCAAGGCGATATCCGCGCCATCCAGCTTGCCAAATCGGCGCTCTATGCCGGGGCGCGCCTCTTGATGGACGAGCGCGGCGTGGACAAGGTGGATCGGGTGGTTTTGGCGGGTGCCTTTGGCGCGCATATCTCGCCGCTGCACGCGATGGTGCTGGGCATGATCCCCGATGTGCCCCTCGACAAGGTGACATCGGCGGGCAATGCGGCCGGCACCGGCGCGCGCATCGCGCTCTGCAACTTGGCCGCCCGGCGCGAGATCGAGCGCGTGGTTGGTCAGATCACCAAGGTCGAGACCGCCATCGAGCCAAAATTCCAGGAGCATTTCGTCGCCGCCAACGCAATCCCGCACAAGACCGACCCCTTCCCGGAGCTGTCCAGGATCGTGACCCTGCCCAATCCCAGCTTCAACACCCATGGCGACGGCAGCGATGGGGGACGGCGCAAGCGGCGGCGCGGCTAGAACAGCTTGTTCTTCGGACTGCGGCGCGCGACACTCGCAACAGCGAAGCGGAGGATCGGTGATGGCAAATCTCGAACAACGGATCGCGCAGGGTCGCGGTGACGCCCCCGCAGATCTGGTGCTGCGCGGGGCGCAGGTGTTTGACCTTGTGACAGGCGCCATCATCCCCGGCGATGTGGCCATTTGCGGCGATACCATCGTGGGCATTGGCGCGGAGTATGAAGGGTGCCAAGTGAGCGACCTCTCGGGTCTCATTCTTGTTCCCGGCTTTATCGACACGCATCTGCACATCGAAAGCTCCCTCGTCACGCCCTTTGAATTCGATCGCTGCGTGACGCCGCATGGCGTGACCACCGCGATCTGCGACCCCCACGAGATTGCCAATGTTCTGGGGCTGGACGGCATCCGCTATTTTCAGGCGGCCTCTGAGCATACGCTGATGGACATCCGGGTGCAGCTGTCGTCCTGCGTGCCTTCGACCCATATGGAAACCTCGGGTGCAGAGATTGACGCCGATGATCTGCGCGCGGTCATGGGGCATGCTTCGGGGATCGGTCTGGCCGAGGTGATGAACTTTCCCGGTGTGATCCACCGGGATCCGGCGATGATGGCCAAGCTGCGACTCTTTGAGGGGGGGCATATCGACGGCCATTGCCCGCTGCTTTCGGGGCGCGATCTCAACGCCTATTGCGCGGCGGGCATCCGCACAGAGCATGAAGCAACCACCGCCGACGAGGCGCGCGAGAAACTGCAACGCGGCATGCGCGTGCTCATTCGCGAAGGCTCGGTCAGCAAGGATCTCCATGCCCTCGCCCCGCTGCTGTCGGATATCACCGCGCCCTATATGTGCCTCTGCACCGATGATCGTAACCCGCTCGACATCACGGAAGAGGGGCATCTCGATCACATGATCCGCGTGTTGATCGCCGCGGGGGCATCGCCTCTGGCCGCCTATCGCGCGGCGTCGCTCTCGGGGGCAGAGGCGTTTGGCCTCCGGGATCGTGGGCTGATCGCACCCGGGTGGAGGGCCGATATCGTAGCGCTGGGGTCGCTTGCGGCCTGTGATGTGCAGCATGTGTTTTGCGCCGGACGACCTGCGGATGCCGCGGCCTTTGCCGCGCGGCGCAGCCTGCCCCCGATCGGGCGCCACTCCGTGCGTGCGCCCGCGGTTAGCCCGCAGGATTTCCGCCATGCCGGCAACCGGGCCGAGACCGATGTCATCGGCATTCTCGAAGGCAAGATCCTGACCGCGCATCTGCGGGAACGGATTGAGCCGGTGAATGGCGACAAACGGCCCGATCCCGCGCGCGATCTCGTGCGGATCGCGGTGATCGAGAGGCATGGCAAGAACGGCAACATCGCAACCGGCTTTGTGCGGGGCTTTGGCCTCAAATCCGGGGCCATCGCCTCGACTGTCTGCCACGATCACCACAATATCGCCTGCGTCGGTGTGGATTATGCGGATATGGCTCTTGCCGCCACGCGACTGGGCGAGATTGAGGGGGGTTTTGTCGTGGTCGCGGGCGGGCGCGTTTTGGCGGAACTGCCCTTGCCCTTGGCGGGGCTGATGAGCCTCGAGCCCTTTGAGGAGGTTCACGCCCGCCTTGTCGATCTGCGCGCGGCGGCGCGATCCTTGGGCGTAACGCTGCAGGAACCGTTCCTGCAACTGGCGTTTCTGGCGCTGCCGGTCATCCCGGCGCTCAAGATCACGGATCGGGGCATGGTCGATGTCACCCGCTTTGAGATCTTGGGTTAAAAAGCCTTGAATGTCAGGGTTGTCTCGGTCCGCTCGATCCCGGCAATATCCAGAAGATTGTCGTTGATATATTTGCCGATATCTTCGGATTCAGGGATGTAGAGCTTGAGCAACAGGTCAAATGGACCCGAGGTGGAATAAAGCTCCGAGTGGATTTCGCGCAGGGCAATGGCCTCGGCCACGCGATAGGAGTGCCCCGGTTTGCAGCGGATGTTGATAAAGACGCAGCGCATGAATTCCTCCTGTTGCTCAGTTCCATAGGGCTTTTACTCGCAGGTAATTGCAACGGCAAACTCTGAGTTTTTCGTCTGGAGCAGCCCAAGCCCCGGCAGGAATGACCCGTTTCAGAACTTGCGCGGAACAGATTGCAGCAGCGTCAGCGCGATCGCCTGCGGGGATTGCACATTGAAGCTGGCGACCTGATCGCGCAACAGGAAACGCCGGATCAACTGCTCGCGCAGGCTCTCATCGCTCAGATCCGAGAGCGTGCCGATGTTCAACTGCCGCGCGCTGCGCGATTTGATCTCGTCCAACTGCCGGTCAAGATCCGCCTGTGCGAAACTCTCTGGCAGCCTGAGCGCCACCTCGAACACGCGCCGCAGCGGCGGGTTGCCAAGAATACGGAACCAGCGCGTGTCCTCACTCTCTGGACCGCCCGCGATCTCACCCAACTCGCGCTGGACGTTCAGCGCCAGACGCAGCGCCTGATCCTGATCCCCAACCGCCACCTCAAACTCCCGACGGCGGAATTTATCGGTGATTTCCGTGCCAAAGGTCGCCAGTTGCGTGCGCGGAATCGGGCGATCCGCAAAGGCAAAGGCCGCGGCCAATTGTTTGTAGCGATCATCGGCCAGACGATTGGCAAGCGCATCGTCGCGGACCGTGCCCTCTTCCAGAATCTTGCGGATAAAGGCGCGGCTGTTGATGTCGTCCTGAAGCCCAAAGGCCCCCAAGGCCACCCGCAACAGACGGCGGTCAGACACAAGATCCTCCGCCGTGGTGACCTTGCCGATGGTCTGCTCGAAATACTCGGTATCGCGCACGATCTGTGGCGATTTGTTGAACAGATCCGTCTGACGCTCAAACGTGCGCGACAAGAGCGCCCAGCCTGGCAATCCACCCAAGGGAAGCACAGGGGTAAAGTTCATGACGCGCGATGCGCCAGAAGCCGCTCTTCTCGCGGCAGCAGTGCGCGCAGGGCCTTGAGGCATTTATAGTGTTCGCCATCCAAAAGCGCGCGTGTCGCGATGGTCAACTGCATTCGACTGTCCAGATCGCGCAGCACTTGGCTCAACTCTTCGATGCGGCGCAGAATCTGACGGCGCGCCTCATGCGGATCGCCATCGCCCGAGAGCAAGAGTTGCGTGGCAAAGCACGCCCGGCTTACGGGTGTTGTTGCACTTTCAGGGTGAATGGCATCCCGCAGCCGCAGGATACGCGCATTCGGGGTCATGATGGACAACCGCGAACGCCGATCCCCGTTTTCTATCACAGCCCCGTTGATGAGCACGCGCTCCTTTGGATTGAGCTTCAGGACGAGGCCGCTCATTGGTCTGCCCTCCGGTCGCTCAGCCCGCGCATGATCGCGGTGTTGATGTCGATCAACGGCTGCAACGACGCCTTGGCGTTCAGCACCTCGCTGCTGTGCCGGTGGCAAAACTGCGCGAGATAGACGATTCTGGCCCGCAAGGTTTGCGGCAGTGGGTTTTTTGGATCGGCCACATCGGTCGCGAGGATGGTCCAAAGGCGCCGATTGTCATGAAGGGCCGCTGCGAGATTGGCCACATCTCTTGGCTCCTGTCCCGCAATCATGACAAGGCGTTGGGTGATGCGGGCAAAAGCATCATACTCAAGCCCACGCTCCGTCCGGACGGTCTGGGCTTGGTCTCGATAGGCGCTCTGCGCCAGACGGGTCGCATTCACACGGTGTCCTTTCAAATGGCACTCTGTCAACTTTCAGGAGTCAGGGGTGCCCCGAGAGGCACCCCTGAAAGGCTTAGTTTCTGAACAACGACAGGATGGCCTGCGGGGCCTGGTTGGCGATGGACAGGGACTGTGTCGCCAACTGCTGTTGCACTTGCAGCGCCTGCAACCGCGCCGATGCCTCTTCCAGATTGGCGTCGACCAGTGCGCCGATGCCGGACTTCATCGCATCCGTCACCTTGCTGACGAAGTCGTTCTGATCCGAGATCCGCTTGGCCGAGGCGCCAAGCGCCGCGGCTCCGTCAACTGCCGTCTGGATATGGGCTTCGATGGCCGCGAGAGAGGTATCCGCGGCTATGGAAGTCGACACGTCGATGTCGCTCAGGTCAAGGTTGGCTTCGAAATCGACAGATGCCACGGTGATATTCGAGGCTGTCACCGTTCCACTCGCATCCCGATCAAGCGACGATAGCACCGAGATCCCGGCATTGCCCGCGGTGTTGAGCAGGTTGGCCCCGTTGAACTGCGACGCGCCGATGATCGAGTTGACCTGATTCACCAATTCATCAACATCGTTCTGGATCTTGCCGTGATCGACGTTTTCGCCCGTGGCTGCGACGACCTTTTGTTTGATCTCATTCAGAAGATTGGTGATCTGCTCGGCCCCGGCGGATGCCACGGCCACGGTCGATTCGCCCAAGGACAGCGCGTCAGAGACCGCCTTGAAGCCGCTGACATCGGATTCCATCACCTTTGAGATGGCGAAGATGGCCGAGTTGTCCTTGGCCGTCGCAACAGCCTTGCCTGTCGAGATCATATCCTGAGTCTTGGCAAGGTTGGAATTCACGGATTGCAAGGTCTGAAGAGCCACCATGGCGCTGTTGTTTGTCAGAATACTGGACATATCATGTTCCTCTTGGGTTCGGCGTGTTCCGCCATTTCGTGTTCCGTGCTTCAATGGCGCACGGCCTCGCTTGTCTTTCTGACGAATGCAGGGCGCGGGATCGTCCCGGCTGCGCCATCCGCGTCGGGATGCAACGGCAAGACTGCCCTCAAGATGCTAATGGAATGCTAAGTGGGCCCCTCAAAACGCCGCGAATTTTAGTCAAACGCTCAAGCGCGTTTTTCGAGATGATGCGTGATCTCCCCCACGATCGTCTGCTTTCGGCCATGTTGATCATAGGTGTCCAGAGTCCGTCGAACCCGGCGATGCGCGGCAAGACGCGCCGCGACAGCGCGAATACCGTGCAAGGCGCCGTCAAGAAGCCTCTGATTGCGGATCAATTTGTCATGAATGGCCCTCAGATCGTCGAGCGGGCAGGGGGCAAGGCCGTTGAGCCCGGCCACTAGACCCTCCTTTTCCAAAGCCAAAGTTGGGAGGCTGGACAGATCCCCAGCGAGGAGTGCGCTGCGCTCTTGCTCCAGAATTGCATCGAGAGATTCTATCAGGTTTCTGCTGGTTTCAGGCGTCATGAGCGCGCTCCATCAAGGATTGAAAGAAGATGTCGGCAAGCCCGATGCCGCCGGCCTTGACCATTTCCTGCGCCAAGGCCTCGCGATGGAAGGAGGCGAACTGCGATTCGTCCGTGGTGGTGCCGAAACTGTCGGTTTTGTGTTCAAGCCCGCCGAACTTGAGCATTTCGGCGAGAAAGCTGGCCTCCAGCCGCTCGGCCACGAGCCGCGTGGGGTTCTGGGCCTTGGGATGCCGGTCCACCGCTCCGGAAAAAGAGGATACTGCTTCAGTCATGGGAATCCCTCAAATTGATCACACTGAACACAAGAAGAACCGAAACCGGTAAAGAAGCGGTAACCGGTTTATGCGAGGTTCAACGCTATCGCCGTGGCATGACGGAGGGCGCCTATGTCTACAATAGCTGCAAATGACCCACTGTATCCCGGTCTCGGGCCGCCATCGGCGTCGTTGTCCGCCCGTGGCCCGACAGGCACCGGCAGGCCACTGTCAGAGGCAGCGGGAACATTCTCTGCGGTTTTTCACAGCATTGAGGAAAG
>JBLRXE010000038.1:0-11730 GCA_047920895.1 Roseovarius sp. | reverse complement strand
GCGTGCATTTCAAGATCAATCACCATTCCTGCGCAGCCTGTCCCAAAGCCACGCGGTTCTTGACCGCAAAATACATTCGCATCGGACATGACCAGAGCAAATGCTCATTCGCGGTGCCGTGACCGAGGATTTCCCCTTTTCACGGCTCCGATGCGGCCTGTCCCCCCAAGCGTGAATCGCAGATTTGAAAATAGCAACCTTGGGGGCGCGGCGGCAACTATTCTATGTGCTTGACAGGGGCTTTGATCGAAAAGAATCTCTGACCGTCTCCAGACGACCGGACATGCAAAAAGGCAGCGCTTGCGGCGCTGCCTTTTACTTTCAAAGGGTTGCTTCTCAGCTTTGCGCGATGGCCTTGACGCGGGCCGACAGGCGCGAAATCTTGCGCGATGCGGTGTTCTTGTGCACCACGCCCTTGGTGACGCCGCGCATCAGCTCGGGTTGCGCATTGCGCAGGGCAGTTACGGCGGCTTCCTGGTCGCCCGAGGCGATGGCCTCTTCGACCTTGCGCAGGAAGGTGCGGATGCGCGAGCGGCGGGATTTGTTGACGGCGAAACGCTTTTCGTTCTGGCGGGCGCGTTTCTTGGACTGCGGCGTATTGGCCATGAGTATGAGCCTTTCTCGGTTCGATATGTATAAACGCACGTCATACCCAACCGGGACCCCCGCCGAACGGGGTGATTCTTGCCTGAGCGGGCATCACGCGCATGTCTGGCGTGCCGTATACGCCAGTTGGCCCGGAATGCAAGCCCCTGTGGCGGTGCGTTCAGTCGCCCAGCTTGGCGTGCACCTCGTCCAGGTCTATTTCGTCCACGGGCATCTTGTTGGCGGGATTCTCGAAATCGTATTTGAAGAGGTCAAAATCGCGTTTGTAGATCTCGTAGACCAGATGCATCGATAGGTCGTCGAAATAGTCCTCGACCGGATGGGCGCGTTTCGGGCCGTGGCCTTCGGATTCGTTGAAGCGCGGAATCGTCTTGAGGTCGATCTTGTGCTTGGTCTGAATGGAGTTCAGCACTTCGCCCATGCCTTCGTTGAATTTCTCGGTCCAGAAAATCTTGTCGTAGCGGCCACCGTTGACGATAAAGGTCGAGATATGGCCCGACATGGCGGACCAGTGAATATCCGGCTCCATCGGACGTTTCCAGCGGATGGTGTCGCGGGCAAAAAGAAGAAAGCGTCGAAAGCTCTTGATCTGGTCAAACTCCTGCTTGCCGTCGTCGCCACCGACCTCGATCCCGTATTTCTGGATGATGGTCGGCACCAGCTTGCCACGGTAGCGGTTGCCGTTGCGCTGGATGCCGCAAATCTTGTCAAAGAAGGACGACAGGATACGGGTATAGGGATTGCGCACGCAGGAAAACGCGTAGGAGGTGTGGGTTCTCACATTGGCATTGATCAGCTTCTGACTGTCCTCGCGCGCCCATTTATGCAAGCCTTCGGTCGCGTCGTGAATGTCGCCATCAAAGAACACGCCATGGTCGGAATAATAAAGAATCTGGCCGATGCTTGAACAGGCGCATTTCGGCACCACGCGGTAAACCACGCTTTCACTCTCGGTCATCCAGGTTCCGGGGAATCCCATGATCACTACCTCCGCACCCAATTTCCCGCTTGATGCGGGCTTGGCCCTGTCTAACCTGTTCAAAAAACCAAAGAAAGTATGTTTATTCAGACGCTGTTCACCGTTAATGCTTTAAACAGTCGGTCAATCGAAGGTTAAACCGTTTCCCTAATGGCAAAAATCGCGTTCATTCTGCTGTGCCACAAGGACCCTGAGGCGATTATCCGTCAGGCAGAGATGCTGACGGCGGCAGGGGATTACATGTCAATCCATTTCGACGTCCGCGCCAAGCCCGAGGCATTTACGCGGATCAAGACGGCACTGGCGGACAACCTCAATGTGACCTTTGCCAAGAAGCGGATCAAATGCGGCTGGGGCGCGTGGTCACTGGTGCAGGCCACGCTCTATGCGGTTGAGGCGGCGGTTGACGAATTTCCGCGCGCCACGCATTTCTATATGCTGTCGGGTGATTGCGCCCCGATCAAATCTGCCCGGTTCGCGCATCAGTTCCTGGATAATAACGATGTCGATTATGTCGAGAGCTTCGATTATTTCGACAGCGACTGGATCAAGACCGGGATGAAGGAAGAACGGCTGATCTATCGCCATTTTTTCAACGAACGCACGCAACCCAAGCGATTCTATGCCGCCTTCAACCTCCAGCGAAAACTCGGCCTGACGCGGGCCATTCCGCATGACATCCAGATCCAGATCGGAAGCCAGTGGTGGTGCCTGCGGCGGCGCACGGTGGAATGGATTCTGGAGTTTACCCGCAAGCGGCGGGATGTGATGCGATTTTTCCGCACCACATGGATTCCTGACGAGACATTCTTTCAGACGCTCGTGCGGCATTTGGTGCCCGAGCGCGAGATCGAAACGCGCACGCTGACCTTTCTGATGTTCACCGACTATGGCATGCCGGTGACCTTCTATAACGATCACTATGACCTGTTGCTCAGTCAGGATTACCTCTTTGCCCGTAAGATCAGCCCCGAGGCGCTCGAGCTCAAGCGGCGGTTGGGGACGCTTTATTCGGATGACAAAACACAATTCCAGATTTCAAACGAGGGGCGCAACTTGTTTCAGTTCCTCACAGCGCGCGGCCGCGATGGGCGGCGGTTTGCACAGCGGTTCTGGGAAACCGAGAGTTCGCTGGGCCGCGAGCGTGAATTGATGATTGTGGTCTGCAAGAAATGGCATGTAGCCAAGCGCCTATTGGACCGAATTCGGCAGGCCACCAACCTGCCCACGATCGAGTATCTCTTCAACGAAGAGAACACCGCTCTGCCCGATCTGGGCGGTATTCAGTCCACCTTGGCCAAGCGGACACGCCATCGACGCGCCCTGATGCGGATGCTGTTCGATTACTATGAGACCGATCGCCTGCTGGTCTGCATGGACCCCGGCAGCATTGACCTTTTGCAGGATTTCTGCGGCGACCGTGCCATGACCAAGCTATTGGAAATTCAGTGTCATTTCACTGATGACTATCTGATTGGCCACGCCATGCGCGTGGGGCTTGCGGGCGATCAGACCCCGCCCGAGACGCTGGAGCGCCTGTTGCCCACCATCCGGGGCGACATGACCTATGAGAGCGACCGCATCCGCGATTCCGATTTCGAAAATCATATGATCCTGCGGCAATCGGATGAGAAGGCTCAACGCACCGATTTACTGGCGCGGTTCCTTGATATTCCGCGCGAAAAAGCGCAGGAAATCATAGAGCCCGAACACCTGTTTGCAGATTGAGGATACCTCATGCCCTATGCCTATGATCCCCAGAACATCTTTGCCCGTATCCTGCGCGGTGAGATCCCAAACAAGACGGTGCTGGAGACCGCGCATACGCTGGCGTTTCACGATATTCAGCCACAGGCGCCGGTGCATGTGCTGGTGATCCCCAAGGGGCCTTATGTGAGCTATGATCATTTTGTTTCAGAGGCGAGCGATGCCGAGATCGTTGATTTCAACCGTGCCGTGGCCGAGGTGTGCCGCATGACGGGCGTGCATCTGGGCGAGGGGGGGCAAGGCTTCCGTGCCATCACCAATTCGGGCGACCATGGCGTGCAGGAGGTGCCGCATTACCACCTGCATATCTTGGGCGGTCGCCCGTTGGGGCGGATGCTGGCGCGCAGCGAAAGCTGAGGCCGCCCCGCTTGCAGGGCAGATGGGATGCGCCCATATGAGGCGCATCGGTAAGAGACAGAATTTGACAGGCAACCGCATGACACTCCGCAGCCGTGTAGGCGCATTCATCGACATGCCCGGAGTGCAGAATGCCATCCTGGGTGTCATTCTGTTCAATGCCGTGATCCTGGGCATGGAAACCTCTGATCCGATCATGGCGCGGGCCGGGGATCTGATTACGCTTTTGGACAAGCTGTGTTTGTCGGTTTTCGTGCTTGAGATCGCCGCCAAGATATTTGCGCGCGGGGTCGGGGGGTTTTTCCGGCGTGGCTGGAACATCTTTGACTTTTTGATTGTCGGAATCTCTTTGATCCCGGCTACACAAGGCCTGTCGGTGTTGCGGGCGTTGCGGATATTGCGTCTGTTGCGCGTGGTCTCTGTCGCGCCCTCGTTGCGCCGGGTGGTGGAGGGGCTGGTCAGCGCGCTACCCGGAATGGGGTCCGTGTTTCTGTTGATGGGGATGCTGTTCTATATCGGCGCGGTCATGGCGACCAAGCTCTTTGGCGCCGCCTATCCGGAATGGTTTGGCGATCTGGGGCGCTCTGCCTATTCGCTCTTTCAGATCATGACGCTGGAATCGTGGTCCATGGGCATCGTGCGCCCGGTGATGGAGCAGTTTCCCTACGCTTGGGCCTTCTTTGTGCCCTTCATCATGGTGACGACCTTTGCGGTGGTGAACTTGCTGGTCGGTCTGATCGTGAACTCCATGCAGGATGCGCATCACGCCGAAGATGTGGAAAAGACCGACAATTACCGCGACGAAGTGCTGGCGCGGCTCACGCAGCTCGAGTCACTGTTGCGGGACAGTAAGGGGCACGACCCCAAGAGCTAAAAGCGCAATCGCTTGCACGCCGCGCCGATGCGCGGTAACTCGCCGGAGAGACCAGCGGGATGGAAGCGATGAGTGATCTGCGGGAAAAATATCTGACGGCGATTGCCCATGCGGGGGATGAGGCCACGCTTGAGGACCTGCGCGTGCAGGCGGTGGGCAAGAAGGGCGAAATCAGCCTTGCGATGCGCGAACTTGGCCGGATGAGCCCGGAAGAGCGGCAAGAGGCCGGGCCGCGCCTGAATGCGCTGAAAGACGAGATCACCAGTGCGCTTGCCGCCAAGAAACAGGCGCTTGGCGATGCCGCCCTGGATGAGCGGCTGCGCGGCGAGTGGCTGGATGTGACGCTGCCTGCACGGGGGCGACGGATGGGCACGATCCACCCGGTCAGCCAAGTCACCGAGGAAGTGACCGCGATCTTTGCCGATATGGGATTTGCCGTGGCCGAGGGACCGCAGATCGAATCCGACTGGTTCAATTTCGACGCGCTGAACATTCCCGGCCACCATCCGGCGCGGGCCGAGATGGACACGTTTTACACGCATCGCGCGGAGGGGGACGAGCGCCCGCCGCATGTCCTGCGCACCCATACCAGCCCGGTGCAGATCCGTAGCATGCAGGCCAATGGCGCGCCCATTCGGATCATCGCGCCGGGCCGCGTGTATCGCGCGGATTACGATCAGACCCACACGCCGATGTTCCATCAGGTCGAGGGGCTGGCGATTGACCGTGCCATTTCCATGGCCAACCTCAAATGGGTGCTGGAGGAATTCGTCAAGGCGTTCTTCGAGGTGGATGATGTCGAGCTGCGCTTTCGCGCGTCGCATTTCCCGTTCACCGAGCCATCGGCCGAGGTGGATATCCGCTGTTCCTGGGAAGGCGGCACGCTCAAGGTGGGCGAGGGCAATGACTGGCTGGAAATCCTCGGGTCCGGCATGGTTCACCCCAAGGTGTTGCAGGCGGGCAATATTGATCCCAATGAATGGCAGGGCTTTGCCTTTGGCATGGGAATCGACCGGATCGCCATGCTGAAATATGGCATCCCCGATTTGCGGGCGTTCTTTGATTCAGACCTGCGTTGGCTGCGGCATTACGGGTTTGCCAGCCTCGATCAACCGACGCTGCATGGTGGGTTGTCGCGGTAGGGTGGGTTCAAACCCGTCGCGTGGATCAACACCTAAGAACAAGCGATTCTCTCCTACCAATAGCGGCGCTTCAGGCTATGCTAACGTATGGCGTATACCTGTGGTGGGTTGATCCGGGTCTGGCGGTTTCATATTCAGGTGGCACAAGCCTTGATGTGAATGATCCATGGGTGTGCGGACCCGGTTCCGGGCCGCAGACCATTGGCATTTGCGCTGGGTCTTGATGGTATTGTCCTATCGACGGCGCGATCTGCGTCGCCTATCGTGACGCAGTGAGGAGCCTTGCCATGCCGCTGACACAGTTGATCTATGCCTCGCAGCCCTTTGGCTTTGACGATGCAATGCTGGCGGGGATTTTGCTCGATGCGCGGCGGTGCAATGCGCGCGATGATGTCACCGGGGCGCTGATCGTGCGCGGCGACATGTATCTGCAACTTCTGGAAGGGCCGAAATCCAAGGTCGAGGCGACCTATGAGCGCATCATTCTGGATGACCGGCATGTCAACCCTGTGCGCCTCGTGCATCGCGAGGTGGACGAGCGGATGTTTCCTGAGTGGTCGATGCGCGATGATCCGGCGCAAAGCTGGGTCTGGAGTATCACCGAGGTGCGTGGCGGCGCGTTGGAGCGGGTCTCTGCCGGGCAAGAGGCGTTGAGATTCTTTCAGCGGCTGGCAGCATCCCGCTGTGACACGGCGGGGTAATCCCCGCCGCATCGGTTTCGATTAGCCGACCACGTTGAACGCGGGCCCATAGGGGTAGCCCGTGATATTCTCGTTGCCCTCTTCGGTGATCACGAGAATATCATGCTCGCGGTAGCCGCCCGCGCCGGGTTGATCAGCCGCCAGCGTCAGCATCGGCTCCATCGAGATGACCATGCCCGGTTCCAGCACCGTGTCGATATCCTCGCGCAGTTCCAGACCTGCCTCGCGGCCATAATAATGGCTGAGAATGCCAAAGCTGTGACCGTAACCAAAGGTGCGGTATTGCAGCAATTGGCGCTCTTCGAAGAAGGTGTTGATCTTGTGTGTGACCTCGGCGCAGCTGACGCCGGGTTTCAGCAGCGACATGCCATATTCATGGGCGGCAACGTTGGCCTCCCATACTTTCAGGCTTGCATCGTCCACCTCGCCTGCGAACATGGTGCGTTCCAGCGCCACATAATAGCCTGACACCATCGGGAAGGTGTTGAGTGACAGGATGTCGCCGCGTTCGATCACACGGGCAGTCACGGGGTTATGCGCGCCGTCGGTGTTGATGCCGGACTGGAACCAGACCCAGCTATCGCGATACTCTGCGTCGGGGAAGCGCTTGGCAATCTCGGCCTCCATCGCGTCACGGCCCGCCATGGCCACGTCAATTTCGCGCGCGCCGATCTTGACAGCATCGCGGATGGCATAGCCGCCCACGTCCGCCACCTGCGCACAAGAGCGGATGAGCATGATTTCCGCTGCCGACTTGCGCATGCGCTGACGCATGGTGGCGGGGGCAATATCGGCAAGGCTGGCGGGTTTGAGGAAACTCTCCAGCTTGTCGCGGTTTTGCAGCGTCAGGTGATCACCCTCATAGCCCACCACACGCCCCTCACCCGTGACCGACAGGATCGCGCGCCAGAAATTGTCGCGCTGCCAGTCGGTATAGGTGATGTTGTCGCAAAACGAGCGGCGCCACGGTTGACCGGCGTCGATGCCCGCCGAAATCGTCACGCAGGCACTGTCGGTGACGACAAGCCCATAGGGGCGACCAAAGGAGCAATAGAGAAAGCCCGAGTAATAGGCGATATTGTGCATCGAGGTGAGGACGACGGCGGTTGCGCCGATCTCGGCCATGATGGCGCGCAGACCGGCAAGCCGGGCCTCATATTCGGACACGGCAAAGGGCAGCGGGGCCTTTTCGCCATTGTGGAAACGATAGAATTCAGGACGTGCAGTCATAGTGACCCTCCTTGCAAAAGAAGGTCCCGGCGTTCAGGACTGTGGGGAAAGGCCATGAGGGGACGACGCCATCGTCCGGACCTGAAGCGTTCTTGCCGATTGGGGCCGGTCTCGCAAGCGGGTTTACGACAGGGATAGAGGGATTGCGGCATGGGGACGAAAATCGCTGCACGAAATCTGATCACCGATGTGGCGGGGCTGCGCGTGGGCAATGCGCAGGACATGCGGCTGCGCTCGGGCGTGACGGTGCTGGTGGGAGAGGCACCCTTTACAGCAGGCGTGCATGTGATGGGCGGCGCGCCGGGCACGCGCGAGACGGATTTGCTGGCCCCGGACCGGGTGGTCGAGCAGATCGATGCGCTGGTGTTATCCGGTGGGTCGGCGTTTGGTCTCGATGCCGCGTCGGGGGT
Source organism: Roseovarius sp. (assembly GCA_047920895.1). Lineage (GTDB taxonomy): Bacteria > Pseudomonadota > Alphaproteobacteria > Rhodobacterales > Rhodobacteraceae > Roseovarius. The sequence goes on along the minus strand of JBLRXE010000038.1, from coordinate 3,664 downwards.
GGCGGATGGGCTGCGCGACATGGGGCGCGGCTTTGCCGTGGGTGCTGTGCGGGTGCCGATCGTGCCGGGGGCGATTCTGTTTGATCTCTTGAATGGCGGGGACAAGGCGTGGCGCGAGAACCCTTATAAGGGGCTGGGCCTTGCGGCGTTGGATGCGGCGGCAGAGGTGTTCGAGATTGGCAGCGTCGGAGCCGGGACGGGGGCGACCACGGCCAATCTACGCGGCGGGCTGGGATCGGCCTCGGCCCTGTTGCCGGGGGGCGTGACGGTGGGCGCGCTGGTTGCGGTCAATGCGCTGGGCTCGGCGACGGTGGGCGACGGGCCAGAGTTCTGGGCGGCGCCGTTCGAGCGGAACGCCGAATTTGGCGGGCGCGGTGTTGCGCGGGCCTATCCTGATCCGCTGCTGGCCCCGACCAAGCTGGCGCAGCATGGTAATACCACGATTGGCATTGTCGCCACCGATGCGGCGCTCACGCAGGCGCAATGCACGCGGCTGGCGACGGCGGCGCAGGACGGGTTTGCGCGCGCCCTCGTGCCCTCGCATACCTTGATGGACGGCGACCTGATCTTTGCCGTCTCCACGGCTGCGCGCGCCGCGCCCGATCTGGCCGCACAGGTGATGCTGGGCCATGCGGCGGCTTGCGTGATGGCGCGGGCGATTGCGCGGGCGGTGTATGCGGCGCGGTCTGAGCCGGGCGATACCCTGCCGGCATGGCGTGACAGATTCGGCTGAGGCGGAATCCCCCTTGCAGACTCGGGGCGAGGGGCGTATATCCCTTTTCAACAGCGGCGCTTTCGGGTCCACTCGAATGCACCACCGGAGAGTGTAACGGGCCGCGCGCCCGTTTTTTTGTGCTTGGAAAAGATGACGAACGACCTGATTGCAAAAGCCGCGATTGATCGCCGGATGGCCGAGATCATCACCCCCGTGATCGAGGATCTGGGGTATGAGTTGGTGCGCGTCCGGCTGATGGGGGGGCAGTATCACACCCTTCAGATCATGGCGGACAAGCCCGACGGCGGTATCGAGGTGGATGATTGCGCCTTGATCAGCACGGCTGTGAGCGCGGTGCTGGATGTAGAGGACCCACTGGTTGAGGCCTATACACTCGAAGTGTCGAGTCCCGGTATCGACCGGCCTCTGACGCGGCTCAAGGATTTCGAAGCCTTTGAGGGCTACGAGGCCAAGATCGAGACGACCGAGTTGATCGACGGACGCCGCCGCTTCAAGGGCGTGTTGGCGGGCGTTGAGGGCACCGAGGTGCTGATCAATGTCGAGGAAGGCACGATCGGGCTGGAATTCGACTGGCTGTCCGATGCCAAGCTGGTTCTGACGGATGAGTTGATCAAGGAAATGTTGCGACAGCGCAAGGCCGCGGGCGTGATCAACGAAGAACAATTTGACGAGATCGAAACCGAGAACGGTTCTGAGGAGGACTGACATCATGGCAATCACATCCGCCAACCAGCTGGAGCTGTTGCAGACCGCAGAGGCGGTCGCACGCGAAAAGATGATCGACCCGGCGCTGGTGGTCGAAGCGATGGAAGAGAGCCTCGCCCGTGCCGCCAAGAGCCGTTATGGCAGCGAAATGGATATCCGGGTGGAGATCGACCGCAAGACGGGTCGTGCCAAATTTACCCGCGTGCGCACCGTGGTCGAGGATGATGCGGTGGAAAACTATCAAGCCGAGATGACGGTTGAGCAGGCCAGGCAATATCTGGACGACCCCAAGGTTGGTGACGCCTATGTCGAGGAAGTGCCGCCCGTGGAGATGGGCCGTATCGCCGCGCAGAGCGCCAAGCAGGTCATCCTGCAAAAGGTGCGTGAAGCCGAGCGCGACCGGCAGTTCGAAGAGTTCAAGGACCGCGTGGGCACGATCATCAACGGTGTGGTCAAGCGCGAGGAATATGGCAATGTCATCGTCGATGTGGGCCGGGGCGAAGCGATCCTGCGCCGCAACGAAAAGATCGGGCGCGAGGCCTATCGGCCCAACGACCGCGTGCGCTGCTATATCAAGGATGTGCGCCGCGAACAGCGCGGTCCGCAGATATTCCTGAGCCGCACCGATCCGCAGTTCATGGCCGAACTCTTCAAGATGGAAGTGCCCGAGATCTACGATGGTATCATTGAGATCAAGGCTGTGGCGCGCGATCCGGGCAGCCGGGCCAAGATAGCCGTGATCAGCTATGATAATTCGATTGATCCCGTCGGCGCCTGCGTTGGTATGCGCGGCAGCCGGGTGCAGGCCGTCGTGAACGAGCTTCAGGGTGAAAAGATCGACATCATTCCGTGGAACGAGGATCAGGCAACCTTCCTTGTCAACGCGCTCCAGCCTGCCGAGGTGAGCAAGGTGGTGATCGACGAGGACGCGCAGCGCATCGAGGTCGTGGTGCCGGAAGAGCAGTTGAGCCTTGCGATTGGCCGTCGCGGTCAAAACGTGCGTCTGGCCAGTCAGTTGACCGGGCTTGATATCGACATCATGACCGAGGCCGAAGATAGCGAACGCCGTCAGAAGGAATTCGAGGAGCGCACCAAGCTCTTTGTCGATGCGCTTGATCTGGATGAATTCTTTGCGCAGCTTCTGGTCTCGGAGGGGTTCAGCAACCTCGAAGAGGTGGCCTATGTCGATCTCGACGAATTGCTCGTGATCGACGGGGTTGACGAGGACACCGCGGCAGAGCTTCAGGCGCGCGCCCGCGACGTGATCGAGGCACAGACCAAAGCCGCGCTGGACAAGGCGCGCGAGTTGGGTGTCGAGGACAGCCTGATCGCCTTCGAGGGGCTGACACCGCAGATGGTGCTGGCACTGGCCGAGGATGATGTGAAATCACTTGAGGATTTTGCCACCTGCGCCGATTGGGAACTGGCCGGTGGCTGGACCACGGTCAAGGGCGAGCGCGTCAAGGACGAGGGTATTCTGGAGAAATTTGACGTCTCGCTCGAAGAAGCGCAGGATATGGTGATGACAGCCCGCGTGATGCTGGGCTGGGTCGATCCGACTGAACTAGAGTCCGATGCCGACGAGGCCGAACTCGACGGCGATGACGAGGAGGCCGAGGCCTGATCTCTCAGGCCTTGGAGCACATCATGGGGCGCGGTGGTGAACCCAAAGACCGGAGCGACGGTTCGGAGCGTAAATGCATCGCCACGGGCGAGGTGCAACCCAAGCATGGGTTGATCCGCTTTGTGATCGGTCCAGAGGGGCAGATTGCCCCGGATCTGGCGGAAAAGCTGCCGGGGCGTGGCATCTGGGTTGCGGCGGATCGCACCGCACTTGAAAAAGCCGTGACCAAGGGCCTCTTTGCCCGCGCGGCCAAGCAGCCCGTGCAGGTGCCCGAGGGGCTGGTCGATCAGGTCGAGGCCTTGCTGGTGCGCCGGGTGATCGACCTCATCAGCCTTGCCCGCAAGGGCGGGCGCGCCGTGTCGGGGTATGAGAAGGTCAAGGACATGCTCATGCGCGAAGATGCGCGTGTTCTCATTCAGGCCAGCGATGGCTCTGAACGCGGAAAATCCAAGCTGAGCACGCCCTATGGCGGCTCATTCATAGGGTGGCTGACAGCGGATGAGCTGGGTCAGGCCTTTGGACGACAAAGCACAATCCACGCGGCACTGGGTGCTGGAGGTTTGTTGCAACGTGTTGTAGAGGAGGCGGCAAGACTGAAA
>JBLRXE010000037.1:0-12047 GCA_047920895.1 Roseovarius sp. | reverse complement strand
AGGTTTGATTTTCGCGACCGCCCTTGTCACACTCCGCCCAACCTCGGGGGAGATCCCAATGCGGCCCATCCTGCTGTCGATCCTGTGCCTTCTGCTCGCCGCCCCCGCCGGGGCCACGCCCTCGGGTACGTTTCGCCACGCCCATAACGTGGGCTTTGGCGCCCATTCCAGCCTTGATCCCGCCTCCAAGGGCCGCGTGCTCCAGATCATCGAAAAAATCCAGAGCCGCCTCGTGCGCCCCGGTCGCGACGGCACACCCGCCCCGGATCTCGCGACCTCCTGGACCCCCAACGCCGATGGCACCCTCTGGACCTTTCATATCCGCGACAATGTCCGCTTTCACGACGGCAGCGCGCTGGATGCGGGCGATGTGGTCTATTCCATTGCCCGCGTCATCGACCCCGATTACGGCAGCCCGGCGCGCGCCGCCGTCAAGATGATCACCCACATCACCGCCACCGGCCCGCTCACCGTCGAGATGCAGCTCGACTCGCCCTTTGCCGATCTGCCCCTGCAACTGATGGACCCCCGCCTGCGCATCATCCCCAAAGGCTCGGGCGAGACGATTCAACAGACCGGCATCGGCACCGGGCCTTTCAAGATCGAGAAATTCGATCCCGACGGCATCACCGTGCTGACCGCCAATGAAGATTATTGGGAAGGACCGCCAAGACTGGCGCGGATCGAGGTGATCGGCGTGCCCGACGCACAGGCGCGGCTTCAGGCCTTTCTCAGCGGGCAACTGGACATGGAGCGCGGCATCGTGCCCCTCCTGCGCCGCGCGCTCGACAAATCGCTGCGCTATCAACTCCTTGAAATTCCCACCGGCAACTGGATGGGGCTGGCCTTTCGCACCGATGCGCCCCCCTTCGACGATCCCCGCGTGCGTCAGGCGCTGCGCCTCGTGGTGGATCGCGACGAGATGCTGCGGCTGGCGCTCGACGGCGGTGGCGTGATCTCCTGCGACACGCCCGTCGCCCCCAACGATCAATACCGTGCCGAAATGGATTGCCCCCCCGACCCCGCGCGCGCGCGCGCCCTGCTGGCCGAGGCCGGATACCCGAACGGGATCGACATTGACGTGCATGTCTCGGTGCTTGATTCCAGTTGGCCGGTGATCGGCGTCACCTTTCAGGAACAGGCGGCGCGCGCCGGCATCCGCGTCCACCTGATCAACGCCGCTGCCGATGGCTACTGGTCGAATGTCTGGATGAAAAAGGACGCCTTCAGCACCTCTTGGGGCGAACGCCCCGCCGATCAGGCCCTGAACGAGGCGTTTCATTCCACCGCCAAATGGAACGAGACCCATTACACCAGCCCCGATTTCGACCGTCTGATCGAAAGCGCGCGCGCCGAACTGGATTTCCAGCGCCGCCGCGCGCTCTATGTCGAAGCACAGAAATATCTGGCGATGAATTCGGGCACGCTCATTCCGTTTCACGTCACGCAACTGGTGGTGCTCTCCAACCGCGTGACCCATTTCGATCCCGTGCCCAACGACGCCCTGCGCTGGCATCTGGTAACGGTGGTGGACTGAGGGGGGATTTTCGCGGTCATCCGCAGCACTCACCCCCGCGCGGAATCAAGGCGCGTAGCGCCGCCGCGCCTGAGGCCCCCCTCAATACGTCCCCGCCACATATTTCGCGATTGCCCCACCGCGTGAATTCACGTCGAGCTTCTGGTAAATCGCCTTGAGGTAATACTTGACCGTATTCTCCGACAGGCCCAGCCGCGCCGAAATCTGGAAATTCGTCAGCCCATCCACCAGCAACCCCAGTATCTCATGCTCGCGCCGGGTCAGACTGTCCCCCTGCTCGCCCATCAACCGCTTGAGAACCTCCACCGGCAGGATGCTGTGCCCCTCGATCAGATGCCCCAGCACGCGCGGCAGGCTCGTCAACACCTGCCCCATCATGCAGACCGAATGTGCCCCCGCCTTGACCGCCGTTCGGATGAATGCAAACTCCGCCTCTTCGGCCACCACCACCACCATCACACGCGGATGATCGCGCCGCAGCATCTCCAGCACCCGGCCCAGATCGGCATCCGCTAGCCGCACCCCCAGCACGAGGATCACCCGCCCCGGCCGCTCGCCCAGCGCCTTGCGCAGGCTCGCCTTGTCGGTGGCAAAGGGGCCAAGACGCACCGCCGCAATCTGCGCCACCAGTGATCCCAGCCCCTGACAGACAATCGCCTGCCGGTCGGCCACGATCACCTCGGGCACGTCCAATCCGGCGTCCTCAACGGTCGCGTCCTCCATGTCTCGCACAGTCTCCTCCTCCTGCCCTTTTATACAAGACCGGGGAAATCCATGAAATCAAACGATTTTTCAGCGTGCAACGGCATACCGCCGCGCCCCCACCGGGTAGGGCGCCCCTACCCACCGGGGCAATCAGCCCCTCGCCTAGCCGCGCTTTTCCATGCCCGCGGGCATTACGCCATGCCCCCGCCCGCCGCATAAAGGACAAGCTCAAGGAGGACAGACATGAACGGCCATTCGCATCTTTTCATTCCCGGACCCACCAATGTGCCCGACGCGGTGCGCCGCGCGATGAATATCCCGATGGAGGATATGCGCGCGCCGGATTTCGGCGATTTCATCCTGCCACTGCTCGCGGACCTGAAAAAGGTGTTCCGCCTGACCCATGGCCGCGTCTTTGCCTACCCGACCTCCGGCACCGGCGCATGGGAGGCCGCGATTTCCAACACGCTCAACACCGGCGACCGTGTGCTGATGTCGCGTTTCGGCCAGTTTTCAATGCTTTGGGTCGATATGGCCGAACGTCTGGGCCTCGACGTGGACCTCTGCGAAGTGGACTGGGGCAAGGGCGTGCCGGTCGAGGATTACGCGACCAAACTCGCCGCCGACAAGGCGCACAGGATTAGGGCCGTCTTTGCCACCCATAACGAGACCGCCACCGGCGTCACCTCCAACATCGCCGCCATTCGCGCGGCTCTGGACGCGGCAAACCACCCCGCGCTCCTTTTCGTGGATGGCGTAAGCTCGATCGGCTCGATTGAATTCGAGATGGAGAATTGGGGCGTCGACCTCGCCGTCGCAGGCTCGCAAAAGGGCTTCATGCTGCCCGCCGGCCTTGGCCTCCTCGGGGTCAGCGACAAGGCGCTCGCCGCCCATGAGCGCGCCAAAATGCCGCGCTGCTACTTCAGCTTCGCCGACATGATCAAGCTGAACGACACCGGCTATTTCCCCTATACCCCCGCCACGCAACTCCTGCGCGGCCTGCGCTGCGCGCTCGACATGCTGCTTGATGCAGGCATGGAGAGCGTTTGGGACCGTCATCACCGGCTCGCCACCGGCGTGCGCGCCGCGATTGCCGAATGGCAGGGCTGCCGCCTCGTGGCCCATGGCCCGGAATGGCACTCTGATACCGTCTCGGCCATCTACACGCCCGAAGGCGTCGATGCCCGCGACGTGATCTCGACCGCCTATCACAAATACCAGACCTCGCTCGGCTCAGGCCTCGCCAAACTCGCAGGCCGCGCCTTTCGCATCGGCCACTTGGGTTCGCTCAACCCGGTGATGCTCTGCGGGGCGATCTCGGCGGCTGAAATGGCGCTCTGCGATGCCGGAGCTGCGATTGAACCGGGCTGCGGCATTGCCGCCGCACAGGAACATTTCCGCGCCTCGACCCCCACCCGGCAGGTGCGCCTCGCACCCGCCCGTGCCGCCTGATCGGAGACCGCAATGAGCTACACCCTTCACCCGCTGAAAAAACAACGCCTGCAACGCTCGGAACTCGCCGTTCCCGGCTCCAGTCCGTCGATGATCGACAAGGCGGCGGATTCGGACGTCGATGTCATCTTCTTTGACCTCGAGGATGCCGTCGCCCCCCCCGACAAGGCGCAGGCCCGCGCCAATATCATTCAGGCGCTCAATGACATCGACTGGAAAGCCAAGGGCAAGACCATCTCGATCCGCATCAACGGGCTGGATACCCATTACATGTATCGCGACGTGGTCGAGATCGTGGAACAGGCCGGCCAGCACCTTGATACCATCCTCGTCCCCAAGGTGGGCGTGCCCGCCGATCTCTACACCGTCGAAACCATGGTCAGCCAGATCGAGACGGCGATGGGCTTTACCCACCGAATCGGCCTTGAGGCGCTGATTGAAACCGCCCTCGGCATGGCCAATGTCGAGGCGATTGCCGCCGCCCCCGGACGGCTCGAAGCACTGCATTTCGGCGTCGCCGACTATGCCGCCTCCAACCGCGCCCGCACCGTGGTGATCGGCGGCCTCAACCCCGATTACCCCGGCGACCAATGGCATTTCGCCCTCAGCCGCATGACCGTCGCCTGCCGCGCCTACGGCCTGCGCGCCATCGACGGACCGTTTGGCGACTTCTCCGACCCCGACGGCTACACGCTCTCGGCCAAACGCGCCGCCACCCTCGGGATTGAGGGCAAATGGGCCATCCACCCCAGCCAGATCGCGCTTGCCAATGAGGTCTTTTCGCCCCCCGAGGCCGAAGTCACCCGCGCCCGCCGCATCATCGAGGAACTGCGCAAGGCCGAAGCCCAGGGCAAAGGCGCCGCCAGCCTCGACGGCAAGATGATCGACGCGGCCTCCGAACGCATGGCCAACAACGTCATCAGCGTCGCCGACGCCATCGCCGCCAAAGGCTAAGAGGCCAACCAATAAGGCCAACCAACACAGGGAGGATTACCAAATGGACATCCACGAATTCCAGGCCAAGGAACTCTTGAAACGCTTTGGCGTGCAGGTGCCGCGCGGCGGCATCGCCTATAGCCCCGAACAGGCCGTCTACCGCGCCTCCGAGCTTTCCGGCGACCGCTGGGTGGTCAAGGCCCAGATCCACTCCGGCGCGCGCGGCAAGGCGGGCGGCGTGCGCATCTGCAAGAACGAGGCCGAGATTTCCGAGGCCGCGCAATGGATGCTGGGCCGCATGCTCGTGACCCATCAGACCGGCCCCCAAGGCAAACTCGTGAGCCGCCTCTATATCGAAGAAGCCACCAGCATCGCACAGGAAATCTATCTGGCCTTCGTGATGGACCGCAAGGAAGAGCGCGTCGTCGTCGTGGCCTCGGGTCAGGGCGGCATGGAGATCGAGGAGATTTCCGCACAGCAACCCGACTCGATCATCCGCTCGGTGGTTGATCCGGCGGTCGGCATGCAGGCGTTTCAGGCCCGCGAAATCGCCTTTTCCTTGGGTCTTGACGCGGCCCTCATCCCGCAGACGGTCAAGACCATCATCGGCTGTTACCGCATGATGGAGGAAACCGATGCCAATATGGTGGAAATCAACCCGCTCGTCGTCACCACCTCGGGCGAAATCATGGCGTTGGATGCCAAGGTCAGCTTTGACGACAACGCCCTCTTCCGTCGCCCCGAAATCTCGGAACTCCGCGACAAGAGCCAGGAAGACCCGCGCGAAACCTTCGCGGGCGACCGTGGCCTCAACTATATCGGCCTTGAGGGCGAAATCGGCTGCATCGTCAACGGCGCGGGCCTCGCCATGGCCACGCTCGACATGATCAAGATGGCGGGCGGCGAACCGGCCAACTTTCTCGACGTGGGCGGCGGTGCCAGCCCCGAGCGGGTGCTGATGTCCTTCAACGCCGTGCTCAATGACCGCAACGTCGAGGCGATTCTCGTCAATATCTTCGCCGGCATCAACCGCTGCGACTGGATCGCAGAGGGCGTCATCCGCGCGGTGCGCGAATTGAACCTCACCCTGCCGCTCGTCGTGCGCCTCTCTGGCACCAATGTCGAAGAAGGCCGCCGCCTCATCGCAGAAAGCGGCCTGCCGATCCTGACCGCCGAAACTCTGGCCGAGGCCGCCGATCTGGTGGTCCGCGCCTGGTCCGACACCAAAAACACCGTCAAGGGAGCCGCATGATGGCCATTATCATCGACAAGAACAGCCGCGTTCTCGTGACCGGCCTGACGGGCCGCATCGGCAGCTTTCATACCCAGGACATGATCAACCACGGCACCAACGTCGTGGGCGGCGTGACCCCCGGCAAGGGCGGCACCAAGCACAACGGCTTGCCCGTATTCAACACCGTCAAGGGGGCCGTGGCCGAAACCGGCGCGGATCTCGTGATCTGCTTCGTGCCCCCCCCCTTTGCCGCCGACAGCATCATGGAGGCGGCAGATGCCGGTATCACCACCTGCGTCTGTATCGCCGATGGCATCCCCGCCAGCGACATGATCAAGGTCAAGCGATACATGCGCCGCTACAGGGCGGAGAACCGCATGCGCCTCATCGGCCCCAACTGCGCGGGCATCATCACCCCCGGTCAGGCCTTTGCCGGTCTCATGCCGCCGCATATCTACAAACCGGGCCGCGTGGGCATCATCGGGCGCTCTGGAACCTTGGGGTATGAGGCGGCCAGTCAGATGAAGGAACGCGGCATCGGGGTCTCGACCTCCGTCGGCATCGGCGGCGATCCGATCAACGGCTCGTCCTTCCGCGACATTCTGGAACTCTTCGAGAATGATCCCGACACCGACGCCGTGGTCATGGTCGGCGAAATCGGCGGCCCGCAAGAGGCCGAAGCCGCCGCCTATATCCGCGACCACATGACCAAGCCGGTGGCCGCCTATATCGCCGGTCTGTCGGCCCCCAAAGGGCGGCGCATGGGCCATGCCGGGGCCATCGTTTCGGCTTTTGGCGAATCGGCCCAGGAAAAGGTCGAGATCCTCTCCGAGGCGGGTGTGACCATCGTGCCCACCCCCTCCTCCTTTGGCGAGGTGGTCGAGCGTATGGTCGCCTGACCCGCCCGACCTTGGGGTCGCTTCTCCCTGTGGCGGCCCCGACGCTCCCCGGACCTTACAAAATCAGGTGCAGAACCTTACAAACCTTACAGGCTTGCACGCGCCAATCCCCGCCCCTAGGCTGCCCGAAATCTCAGCCATAGGTTTCCGATGCGCGCTGCCCTCCTGACCCGCTACAACACCCCCACCGAAATCACGAATGTGCCCGACCCCGACTGTCCCCGCGACGGCGCGGTGATTGCCGTGCGCGCCTGTGGCGTCTGCCGCTCAGACCATCACGCGTGGAAAGGGGCCGATCCCGATGTCCTCCTGCCGCATGTCATGGGGCATGAATTCGCGGGCGAAGTCCTTGAAATCGGGCCAGAATGTCGGACTTTCGCGGTGGGTGACAGGGTCACGGCCCCGTTCATTCTGGGCTGCGGCACCTGCCCCGATTGCCGGGGCGGCGAGCCCACGATCTGCAATCACCAACAGGTCATCGGCTTTACCGGATGGGGGGCCTTCGCCGAACGCCTCGCCATCCCGCGCGCCGATTTCAACCTCGTGCGCCTGCCCGACGCGATGGATTATGCCGCCGCCGCAGGCATGGGCTGCCGCGTCACCACCGCCTTTCGCGCCGTGGTCGATCGGGCAAAAACTAAACCGGGTGAATGGCTTAGCGTCCATGGCTGCGGTGGTGTCGGCCTCTCGGCCATCATGATCGGCGCGGCCATCGGGGCCCGTGTTCTGGCCGTGGACGTCAACCCCGAGGCCCTGCGCATCGCAAAATCCCTCGGCGCAACCATCGCCCTCGATGCCAGCAAAGCCCCGGATGTCGGCACCGCGGTGCGCGACCTCACAGAGGGCGGCGCACATGTGTCACTCGACGCGCTCGGGATCACCAACACCTTTCACAACTCTCTGAAAAGCCTTCGAAAAATGGGGCGCCATGTGCAAATCGGCATGCCCCTTGGCCGCCACGCGACCCCCGAATTGCCCCTGCTGGAGCTGGTCTATTCCCGGCAAATCACCCTCCACGGCACCCGTGGCATGGGGGCTGACCGCTTTGCCGCCCTCTTCGCCATGATCTCCGCCGGGCACCTTGACCCCGAACGCCTGATCACCAAACGCATCGGATTGTCAGGCCTGAATGACGCCCTTGCCGCCATGGACGGTTTTCAAGGCTACGGCGTCACCGTGGTGGATCAGCTAAGCGCCTGATTCGCCACAGTTTCGCCACAATTACGCCCTATCCGCGCCGCGAACCTTACCGATCCTGTAAGGATAACCAAAGGTCAGGCCGTTCAAGGCTGCCACCCACCAATGGAGCAGTCCCATGCCACAGGCCACCCCCCCGAAAACCGGTGCCAAATCCGCGCCCCCGCAACCCGCGCCCCGACCGCAGCCCACACCGAGTGCGGCACCGGTCTATCAAGATTACGCCAGCATCTGAGCAATGAAAAAGGCCGTATCCCAATGGGATACAGCCTTTTCCTAATCTATCACTTCAAGATCAGCCGACCAGTTCGAGACCGGAAAAGAAATAGGCGATCTCGACCGCCGCCGTCTCGGTCGCGTCCGAACCGTGGACCGAGTTTTCACCCACCGACTCGGCAAATTCCGCGCGGATCGTGCCGGGCGCTGCATCCGCAGGGTTGGTCGCCCCCATCACTTCACGGTTCTTGGCAACAGCGCCTTCACCTTCCAGAACCTGCACCACAACCGGGCCGGACGCCATAAATTCGCACAATTCGCCGTAGAACGGGCGCTCTTTGTGCACAGCATAGAAAACACCCGCCTGTTCCGGCGTCAATTGAATGCGCTTCTGCGCGACGATGCGCAGACCCGCATCTTCGAACTTGGCATTGATCTTGCCGGTCAGGTTGCGCTTGGTTGCGTCGGGTTTGATGATGCTCAGCGTGCGTTCAACAGCCATTTCAGCCTCTTTTCCATAGGTTTCACCGGCCCGGCCCCTTGCCCGACCGCGTTTGATCGCGGGTCCGATAGCATGCGCACCGGCCATTGAAAACCCGCGATTGACGGCGGCGTGCACATACGGCATGCGGGGGCCATGTTGAACATAGATGATATCACCTATTCGGTCGCGGGCCGGACCCTGATCGAAAACGCTTCTGCCTCCATCCCAGATGGCCACAAGGTTGGCATCGTGGGGCGCAATGGCACGGGCAAGACCACCCTCTTTCGCCTGATCCGGGGCGAATTGGCGCTGGAAGGCGGCAGCATCAGCCTGCCGTCGCGCGCGCGCATCGGCGGCGTGGCGCAAGAGGTGCCGGGAAATGCGGTCTCACTGATCGACACAGTTCTGAGCTATGACACGGAACGTGCTGAACTCATGGAAGAATCCGAGCGCTCGACCGATGGCGCACGGATCGCAGAGATCCAGACGCGGCTGGCCGATATCGACGCCTGGTCCGCCGAGGCGCGGGCGGCCAGCATCCTCAAGGGTCTGGGTTTCACCGACGAAGAACAGCTCATGCCCTGCTCTGCCTTTTCCGGCGGCTGGCGGATGCGCGTGGCCTTGGCGGGGGTGCTCTTTTCGCAACCCGACCTCTTGCTCCTCGACGAACCGACCAACTATCTCGACCTCGAAGGCGCGCTATGGCTGGAAACCTACCTCGCGCGCTATCCCCATACCGTGCTGATCGTCAGCCATGATCGTGGGCTTCTCAACCGCGCCGTGGGGTCGATTCTGCATCTCGAAGACAAAAAACTCACGCTTTATCAAGGGGGTTACGAGACTTTCGCGGAAACCCGCGCCGCCCGTCTCGCCGCCGCCGCCTCCGAGGCGAAAAAGCAGGACGCGCGCCGCGCGCATCTCCAGAGCTTTGTCGACCGCTTCCGCGCACAGGCCAACAAGGCGGCTCAGGCGCAATCGCGGATCAAGATGATTGCCAAGCTCAAGCCAATCACGACGCCACAAGAGGCCGCACTCAAACGCTTTACCTTCCCCACGCCCGAAGAACTCTCGCCCCCGATCCTGCGGATCGAGAGCGGCTCGGTCGGCTATGACGGCGTGCCGGTGCTGCGGCGGTTGAACCTGCGGATTGATCAGGATGACCGGATCGCGCTCCTTGGTCGAAACGGCGAAGGAAAATCCACACTTTCCAAGCTCTTGGCGGGCAAACTTCAACCAATCGAAGGGCAGTTGCACAAATCCTCGAAGCTGCGCGTCGGCTATTTCGCGCAGCATCAGGTCGAAGAGTTGCACCTTGATGAAACCCCCATCGACCACATCCGCCGGATGCGGCCAACCGAAACGCCCTCCAAACTGAGGGCGCGTCTGGGGGGATTTGGTATCGGTGCGGAACAGGCGGAAACGCTGGTGGGCAAGCTGTCGGGCGGTCAAAAAGCGCGGCTGTCGCTGATGCTGGCCACGCTCGATGCACCGCACATGCTGATTCTCGACGAACCGACCAACCACCTCGACATCGAGAGCCGCGAGGCGCTGGTTGAGGCGCTGACCGCCTATTCCGGGGCGATCATTCTGGTCAGCCATGACATGCATTTGCTGGGGCTGGTGGCGGATCGGCTGTGGCTGGTGCGGGGTGGCGAAGTGGCGCCCTACGAGGGCGATCTGGAGAGCTATCGCGCCATGCTGCTCAGTGGCTCGGACACGGAAAAGCCCGCAGAGAAACCCAAGGAAATCAAGGTTAAAAAGCCCTCGCGCGATGCCATCCTCAAGTTGCGGCAGGATGTGAAACGCTGCGAAGAGCGTATCGCCAAACTTCAGGACATGGAGAGCAAGGTGGCCGCGAAACTGGCCGATCCCGCGATCTATGACGACATCCACGGCCTGACCCAATGGCAAAAGAAATACGCCGAGATCAAGGATGGCCAGTCGCTGGCTGAAACCCTCTGGATAGAGGCGCTGGAGCGGCTGGAGACTGCGGAAACCTGATGCAAGGACCGCCTTCCGGCTTTGACCTTCAAACCCGTGCAAATCAAATGTCATTGCGTTAGGCTCCCACATATGGATACCGCATTCCTCATCACCGCCTTTGTCACGCTCTTCGTGATCATTGATCCCATCGGGATGACGCCGCTCTTTGTGGCGCTGACCCAAGGGATGAGCACGGCGATGCGGCGGGCGATTGCCATTCGCGCCTGCGTCACCTCGGCATTGCTCTTGATCCTCTTTGCCGCCTTGGGCGAGGCGGTGTTGGGCTTTATCGGCATTTCCATGCCCGCCTTTCGTATTGCAGGCGGCTTGCTGCTTTTTCTCACCGCGCTTGATATGCTTTTCGAGCGGCGCGGGCAGCGGCGCAAGGGACAGGCCGATGCGGCCGAAGAGGACGAAGGCGACGATCCGTCGATCTTTCCCATTGCCATCCCGCTGATTGCCGGGCCAGGGTCAATCGCCACGGTGATCCTCTTGGCCGGGCAAAGGCCGGGGGCCGAGGGGCTGATCTGGGTCATCGGCGTGATGCTGTCGGTTATCGCCTTGGTTTTCGTGATGTTTCTGACCTCCGGCCTCTTGGAACGCGCGCTTGGCAAGGTGGGGATCAACGTGGTGACGCGGCTGTTGGGCATGCTTTTGGCCGCTCTGGCGGTGCAATTCGTCCTCGACGGTTTGCGCGGCTTTGGTTTGGCGGGCTGAGCCCCTATATACCCACCATGCAGGATTTTGATTTCGCCCGGCTGACCTATCTCTTGATCCTTGGATCGGTGATTGTGGTGTGGTTCGTAGCCCAGAACCGCGCCTCACTGGGCAAGCTGGCGCAACAGGCGCTGATCTGGGGACTGATCTTTCTCGGTGCCTTGGCGGTGGTCGGGCTGTGGGACGATATACGACAGACGGTGCGCCCGATGCAGAGCGTGGTGGCGGGCGACCGGATCGAATTGCCACGCGCGCCGGACGGGCATTACTACCTGACCGCCGAAGTCTCGGGCGTGCCGGTGCGTTTTGTCGTCGACACCGGGGCCAGCCAGATCGTGCTGAGCCAGCGAGATGCAAAGCGTATTGGAATCGACACCGGCGCCTTGGCCTATCTGGGCCGCGCCTATACCGCCAATGGCGAGGTGCGCACCGCGCCGGTGCGGCTCGAGAGCATGAGTGTGGGACCCGTGCGGCATGAGAACCTGCGCGCTGTGGTCAATGAGGGCGATATGGGGCAATCCCTGCTGGGGATGGCGTATCTGCAACGCTTTTCCAGCATCGAGATCAATGCCACCTTCTACCGGTTGCAGTCCACCGAGACCTTTGCCCGCTGGCGCGTCCGATGGGCGACAAGTTAAAGGCCGTGGTGTGGCAGTTGCCGCGTCGCGGCTTATTGAATGCCGAACG
>JBLRXE010000036.1:0-12144 GCA_047920895.1 Roseovarius sp. | reverse complement strand
ACGGGGGATTTCGAGTATTTTCGCCAAGAAAAAGCACGTTTGTGCACTTCCCGCTTTGCCCGCGCGGGGGGATGGGGCAAAAGGAGGCATGACGCCTGACGATCTGGTTCTCACCCCCCTTGGCCTGCGGTTTCGCGGGCGGCGCTATCCCTGCACCCTCGGGCGCGGTGGCGTTTCGGCGCGCAAGCGGGAGGGGGATGGGGCGACGCCGACCGGCAGTCACCGCATCGTGGGCCTGCTCTATCGCCCCGACCGCATGGCGCGGCCCACGGATTGGGCGGTGCCGATCCGGCCCGGTGATCTGTGGTCGGATGACGCGGGCCATGAGGATTACAACCTCATGGTGCGCGCGCCCTATCCGCATAGCCATGAGGTGCTGCGCCGCGCCGATCCGCTCTATGATCTGGTGCTGATCACCGATTGGAACTGGCCACAGGCGGTGCGGGGGCGCGGATCGTGCATCTTTGTTCACCGCTGGCGGCGGCCGGGCTATCCCACGGCGGGCTGTATCGGGCTGCGCCCCGATCACCTGCTGCACATCGCGCGCCAGATCACCTATGGTGCGCGGTTGATCGTGCCGCCTCAGTCGTAAGCGCGGTCGCCAAAGATTGCAGAGCCGACCCGGATATGCGTGGCACCTTGGGCTATCGCGCGCTCGAAATCGCCGCTCATGCCCATCGAGAGGCCCGATAGCCCGTTGCGCGCCGCCATTTTCGCCAGCAGCGCGAAATGAAGGGCGGGTTCCTCTTCGACCGGGGGGATGCACATCAACCCCTTGACCGGCAGATCGAGCGCGCGGCACCCGGCCACAAAGCCATCCACATCGCCGGGCAGAACGCCCGCCTTTTGCGGCTCTGCGCCGGTGTTGACCTGCAGGAAGAGGTCGGGGCAGCGCCCCATCTCCTGTGCCAGGCGCGCGATGGCCTGCGCAATCTTGGGCCGGTCCACGGAGTGAATGGCCTGAAACATCTCCATCGCCTGCCGCGCCTTGTTGCTCTGCAATGGCCCGATCAGATGCAGGACAATGCCTGTGTAGCGGTCTTGCAAGGCGGGCCAGCGGCCAGCGGCCTCTTGCACCCGGTTTTCGCCAAAGACGCGGTGCCCCTGATCCAGCACGGCGACGACGCGGTCCTCGGGTTGCACCTTGGACACGGCGATCAATTCCACATCTTGCGGCGCGCGCCCTGCGGCGACGCAGGCCTTGTCCATCCGTGCCCTGATCTCGTTCAGCGCCATGACTGTCCTCTCTGATTGCCTTGGTCCCTGCATGCCACAGGGGCTGCCCCCCGCACAAGTGCGCGACAGGCTGTCAAACGGCTTGCCCCTTGGCCCCGCCTTGGATAGTAGGGATGGAAACAATCCCGGACGGTGACATGACCCATTCGCGTTTCAATATCCTCGGCCTGACGGCGGCCTGTCTCGTGCTTCTGAGTGGGTGTGGTGCGTTTCAGAACGCCAAGCTCGATGAAGAGGCGATGCGCGTCAAGGGCGGGCGCGAGCGGCAGGCTGCGGCAAGCGATGGCTCGCTTCTTGATGCCTTTCGCGGGGCAAAGGACACCGTCAAGGTCAACCGATTTCTCTGGACTGCCTCGCTTCAGGTGCTGGATTTCCTGCCCATCGAGGCGGCTGATCCCTTTACCGGCGTGATTTCCACCGGCTATGGCACGCCGCCGGGTGGCGGGCAGCCTTATCGCGCCACGATCCTGATAAGCGATCCCGCACTTGATGCGCGCGCGCTCAATGTCGCGTTGCAGACCCGGGGCGGTCCGGTCGATGCCGCCACAGAGCGCGCCGTTGAGGATGCGATTCTCAACCGCGCCCGCCAGTTGCGGATCAACGCGGCGCGGTTCTGAGCGATTTTAACTGACTATCGGCAGGCTCAAGCGCCTGCCGCCGCCAAATCCCTGACCCAATCCACCTGACGCGGCAGGCATATGCTGCGCAGATCATACTGCGCGCGGATCAGATGCCGGGCGTTCTGGCCCAACCGCGTCCGTGCGCCCTCGTCCTCCAAGAGTGCGCAAATCTCATCGACCAGCGCCGCGTGGTCGAAGAAATCCACCAGTCGCCCGGTCTCGCCATGGGTGATCACCTCGCGCACAGGCTCGGTATCGCCCGCGACAATCGTCGCCCCGCAGGACATGGCCTCCATCAGCGACCAACTCAGGACAAAGGGATAGGTCAGGTAGACATGCACCCGGCTGACCTGCAACAGCCGCAGGAACTGATCATAGGGGATGCGCCCGAGGAAATGCACCCTCTGCCAGTCGGGGGTGGCAATGCGGCCGCGCACCTCGTCGATGAAAATCTGTTTCCATGTCTGCCCCTTGGGGGGGCGGGCACCATAGCTCACCTCATCGCCGCCAACGATCAGCACCTTGGCATTGGGGCGCTCGCGCAAGAGGCGTGGCAGCGCGCGCATGAAGACGTGATAGCCGCGATAAGGCTCGAGATTGCGGTTCACGAAGGTGATCACCTCGTCATCGCGGGTCACGTCGCAGAGCCCCTCGATGGTCAGGCGCACATCGGGCAGGGGGGCGGCCTGCACCGTGTCGATGCCATCATGGCTGACGGTGATCCGATCGCGAAAGGGGCTGGGAAAGGTATCGGCCTGAAACCGGGTCGGGCTGATCCCGGCATGGCCTGTCTCGAAATGCAGGTGGTTGTTGATGTTCTTCATCCGGATGCGCAGGGCTTCGGCCTCGGTGTTCTTGGTGGCGAACTCGGGATCGAAGTTGAGATGCGGATAGCCCGTGAGGTGATAAAGTTCACAATAAAGACCCAGTTTCGCATTGGGCCAGACATCGCGTAGAAAGAGCGACTCGCCCCAGCCGGGATGCGCAAGGATGAGGTCGGGCGTGTAGCCCTGATCGCGCAAGGCCACCGCCGCGCGCCAACACGCCTCGCCGCGCGTGACCTTGGTATCGAGATCGACCAGCCAGGGGTGCAGGTTCTGCCCGTCGCGCTTGGGCAGGGCATAGGGGATCACCTGCACGCCCTGCCATTTGGTTGCCTCCTTGACCCGCAGGGTCAGCGCCACGCAATGATGCCCCTGCCGCGCCAGAAGCGGTGCCAGATGTTTGTATTGGCCGGGGAAATTCTGATGGATGAAAAGGATTTTCATAGGCGTCCGCATGTCAAAGGTTGTCTGTGGTTATAATCGGGCGTTACGCGCGCGCAAACCCCTTGCATTTTTGCGTGCGCCCACTGGACCCGCGCGGCCCAACCGCCTATCACCCCTGCAACAACCCTATTAGCAAGAGGTGCGCCCCATGTCGCGCTATGCCGCCAGTGACGTCGAGAAGAAATGGCAATCCGAATGGGACGCGGCCGGGATTTTCCGCGCGCGGCGCGATGAAACGCGGCCGAAATATTATGTGCTGGAAATGTTCCCCTATCCGTCGGGGCGCATCCACATGGGCCATGTGCGCAATTACACCATGGGTGACGTGGTGGCGCGCTACAAGATCGCGACGGGGCATAACGTGCTGCACCCGATGGGCTGGGACGCCTTTGGCATGCCCGCCGAGAATGCGGCGATGGCCAGCGGCGGCCATCCCAAGGACTGGACCGAAGCCAATATCGAAGAGATGCGCAATCAGATGATACCGCTTGGCCTCTCGATTGATTGGTCGCGTGAAATAGCTACATGTCGTCCCGAATATTATGGCCAGCAACAGGCGCTGTTCCTCGATTTCCTCGAGCATGGGTTGGTCTATCGCAAGAACGCGGTGGTGAACTGGGACCCGGTCGATATGACCGTTCTGGCCAATGAACAGGTGATCGACGGCAAGGGCTGGCGTTCGGGCGCGGATGTGGAGCGGCGCGAACTTACGCAGTGGTTCTTTCGCATTTCGGATTACGCCGAGGACCTGCTTGAGGCGCTCGATACGCTCGACAATTGGCCCGCCAAGGTGCGGCTGATGCAGGAGAACTGGATCGGCAAATCGCGCGGGCTGCAATTCGCCTTTGGCCTCATTGACGGCCCCGATGGCCATGACCGGATCGAGGTCTATACCACCCGGCCCGATACGTTGATGGGGGCCTCGTTCGTGGGCATTTCGCCGGATCACCCACTGGCCAAGACGTTGGAGCGCGAGCGCGAGGACATTGCCGCCTTTTGCGCCGAGGCGCGCAAGGGCGGCACCACCGCCGAAGCCATCGAGAAGGCGGACAAGCTGGGCTTTGACACCGGGCTGCGCGTGCGCCATCCCTTTGATACCGCGTGGGAATTGCCGGTCTATATCGCCAATTTCATCCTGATGGATTACGGAACGGGGGCGATCTTTGGAGTGCCTGCGCATGATCAAAGGGATTTAGACTTTGCGCGAAAATATAGCCTTCCGGTTATTCCGGTTATTGCGCCGCGCTATGTTGTCGACAATGAAATCCCAATTTGCGACCAAGAAAAGAAGCCATCCCTTGATTGGAACGCCGAAGATTCTTTTTCGGGCATGAACCACAACAATCCCAAACGTATTGAGGCATGGGGTATCGGAAAATCTGCCTATGATGAAAAAGGGCCAAAAAGCGGACATTGGGCGGCTCAAACTGGTGACCAAACTCCAGTAATTGCGCGCGGTATAACCGATGACATGAAAGGCCTCGACGTTGAGACTGCGATCTCGGCCACCATCGAGTTCTGCGAGGCCCATGGTGTGGGCCAGGGCGTGACCAAGTTCCGCCTGCGCGATTGGGGTCTCTCGCGCCAACGCTACTGGGGTTGCCCTATCCCGGTCGTGCATTGCGACACCTGCGGCGTGGTGCCCGAGGCCAAGGAAAACCTGCCCATCCGCCTGCCCGACGATGTGACCTTCGATCAACCCGGCAACCCGCTCGACCGCCATCCCACATGGCGCGATTGCGCCTGCCCGCGCTGCGGTGCGCCCGCCCGGCGCGAGACCGACACGATGGACACATTTGTCGATTCAAGCTGGTATTACGCCCGCTTTACCGCGCCCCATGCCGCCACGCCCACGGACATGGCCGAGGCCGAGTATTGGATGAACGTGGACCAGTATATCGGCGGCATCGAGCATGCGATCCTGCACCTGCTCTATTCGCGGTTTTTCGCGCGGGCGATGCATGTCTGCGGGCATCTGCCGGGTAAGGCGATCGAGCCGTTCGATGCGCTCTTTACGCAGGGGATGGTGACGCACGCGCTGTTTCAAACTTACACTGAAAACGAAGAAGTTGCAGAACTCGATGAATTTGAGACCACAGCAGACGATCCAAGGCTCACCAGAGCAACAAGTCGTCCTGTTTATCACTTCCCAGAGGACGTGGTGACCTTTGTTTCTGGGGGAGAGGAAAGAGCAGTCCTAAGAGAACGGCTGATACAAAACGGGAGAGACCGCAATTTGCAGGCGGACTTGGAGGCGCAATGGCAAGAAGATCATGACGCATTTCGTGAAGTGCAAATCCTGTCCTCTGCCAAGATGTCGAAATCCAAGAAGAACGTGGTCGATCCCTCGACCATCATCGCGCAATACGGGGCCGATACCGCGCGGTGGTTTGTCCTGAGCGACAGCCCGCCCGAGCGGGATGTGGAATGGACAGCCTCGGGCGCGGAGGCCGCGCATCGGCATCTGGCGCGCGTCTGGCGTATTGCCGACGAGATCAGGCAGAGCGACGCGCCCGCCACGCCCGACGATGACGCGCTCTTGCGCGAGATGCACAAATGCATCGACGAAGTGACCAAAGGCATCGACAGTTTCGGTTTTAACGCCGCGATTGCGCGGCTCTATGCCTTTACCAATACGCTTGCCAAATCGCAGGCGGGGCAGGGCGCGAAAATCACTGCCGCGCGCACTTTGGCGCAGCTCATGTCGCCCATGACCCCGCATCTGGCCGAGGATATCTGGGCCATGCTGGAGGGTGAGGGGTTGATTACCACAGCGCCTTGGCCTGTGGCTGATCCGGCGATGCTGATCGACGAGACCGTCATTCTGCCCATCCAGATCAACGGTAAACGTCGCGGCGAAATCACCGTTCCTGCCGATATGCCGAAATCCGAGGTTGAAAAACTGGCGCTGGCCCACAATGCTGTGGTCAAGGCGCTGGAGGGGGCCCAGCCCAAAAAGATCATCGTCGTCCCCGGACGGATCGTCAATGTCGTGGTGTAACCGCCGCTTTATCCTGCTCTCGGGCCTCGCAATGCTGGCGGGCTGCGGTTTTGCGCCGGCCTATGGGCCGGGCGGGGCGGGGGCGGCGCTGATGGGGCGGGTGGCGGTCGAGGCCCCCGATACCCGCGCCAGCTATCTCTTGACGCAAGAGATCGAGACGCGGCTGGGGCGGCCCGCCAATCCGCGCTATGGGTTGACCCCGGTGGTTACGCTGAACACGCAGGCCATGGCGATCAACCGCAACAACGTGGCCTCGCGCTTTAACCTCTTGGGCAGCGTGGCCTATAGCCTGCGCGATCTTGAAACCGGCGCGGTTGTCACATCGGGCCAAGTCGCCAGCTTTACTGGCTATTCCGCGACTGGCACCACCGTGGCGGTGCAGGCAGCCGAACGCGACGCCGAGGCGCGGTTGATGGTGATCCTCGCCGATCAACTGCTGATCCGCCTTCTGGCCGCAGACCTGCCTCAGCCGGAATGAAGCTCTCGCCGCGCGATGCCATCCGCTACTTCGCCAAGCCAGAGGTGCAGCGTGCGGGTCTGTTGATCTATGGCGCGGATGCGATGCGCGTGGCGCTCAAACGGCAGGAAATGCTGGCCGCGCTGCTGGGTCCCACGGCGGATGCCGAAATGCGCCTCACCCGGATGCCAGCGGGGGATCTGCGCAAGGACCCCGCCGCGCTGATGGATGCGGTCAAGGCGCAAGGGTTTTTTCCCGGCCCGCGCGCGGCCTTTGTCGAGGATGCCAATGACACCGCCGCCGATGCCATTCTGGCGGCGCTGGGCGATTGGCAGGCGGGCGATGCGCAGATCATCGTGACCGCAGGCGCGCTCAAGGCGACGTCGAAAATCCGCAAGGCGTTTGAAAGTCATCCCAATGCCTATGCCGTTGGAATCTATGACGATCCCCCAAGTCGTGAAGAGATCGAGGCAACGCTGACCCGTGCCGGTCTGCGCGATGTGCCGAGGCCGGTCATGGTCGATCTGACCGCCCTTGCGCGCGATCTTGATCCCGGAGATTTTCGCCAGACCATCGAGAAACTGGCGCTCTATAAATTGGGGGATGCCACGCCGCTGAGTGCTGCGGATATTGCCGCCTGTGCGCCTGCTTCGACCGAGGCGGACTTGGACGATATCCTGAATATCGTGGCCGAAGGCCGGTCTGCTGAAATCGGTCCGGTCATGCGGCGGTTGAAGGCGCAGGGCATGCAGCCCGTGGGCCTCTGCATCGGGGCCACGCGGCATTTTCGGGCGCTCTATACCGCCGCCTCGGACCCCGGAGGGGCGGCGCAGGGCATTGCAGGCATGCGCCCGCCCATTTTCGGGCCGCGTCGCGACCGGATGCTGCGACAGGCGCAGGGGTGGGGCGCGGAGCGGTTGCAACAGGCGCTGACGATCCTGACCGATACGGACCTTACCCTGCGGTCCGCCGGGCAACGCGCGCCCGACATGGCCTTGGTGGAGCGGGCGCTCATTCGACTGGCGATGTTGGCGGGGGCACGGTAACGCGCCAAGGCACCGCGCAAAAAGCGCAGCCCATCGCCTGATAATCACCCAGAGTCCCATGCCGCACCTCGCAGTCCAGACAGCCGTGTCAAGAACCCTACGCGCGTCGGGTTGCGAAATCGTTAAACCCGCCATTGCGCACGCGCCTGCTTTGGGCAAAGCTGTGTGCGACCCGTCGCAATAAGGAAAATTTCATGTATGACGTCATCGGCTCTCGGGCCAGCCGGGCCTTTCGCGTGCTCTGGCTGCTCGAGGAAATGGGTTTGGGGTATAATCACATGGCCGTCGCCCCCCGGTCGCCCGAGGCGCTGGCGGCCAACCCGTCGGGCAAGATCCCGGCGCTGCGGGATGGCGATGCGGTGCTGACTGATTCCACCGCGATCATGACCTATCTCGCCGACAAGCACGGGCAGTTCACCCATGCCCCCGGCAGCATCGCGCGCGCCCGGCAGGATGCGCTGACCCATCAGATCCTCGATGAGATCGACGCTATCCTCTGGGCTGCCGCGCGGCATAGTTTCGTGCTGCCCGAAGAGCACCGGGTGCCGGCGGTCAAGGAGTCGCTGAAATGGGAGTATTCCGGGAATGTCGCGCGCCTCTCCGACGCGCTGACCGGCCCGTTTCTGCAAGGTGAGACCATGACCCTTGCCGATATTCTGCTGGCGCATTGCCTGATGTGGGCGGGCAAGGCCGGGTTTCCAGATCCGGGTGAAAAGCTGAATGATTACATGGCGATGATGTTTGCGCGCCCGGCCTGTCAGCGCGCTGCGGCGCTGCCCTGAGCATAGGCGGCAGCATGCCGCCCCGCCCAATACCCGGTGGCAAGGCAGGCAGTCAGCAGATAGCCGCCGGTTGTGGCCTCCCAATCGAGCATTTCCCCGGCGGCGAACACGCCGGGGAGATCGCGCAGCATCAGCCCTGCATCGAGCGCCTCAAACCGCAGCCCGCCGGCGGTTGAAATTGCCTGATCCATCGGGCGCGGTCCCGTGATGGGCACGGTCAAGCCCTTGAGCAGCCGGGGCAAATCCGGGGTCGCCCGGCCAAATTCCATCACCAGCGCCAGCTTGACGGGATCGAGCCGAAAGGCCTTGCGCAGGCGGTTCTTGAGGCTGTCGCTGGTCTTGGTCTGGCGCAGGCGGTCCGCAACCTGTGTCGGGGTCAGATCGGGCAAGAGATCGAGCATGAGCGGTGCGCCGTCGCGCAGCGCCGCGCTGACCTCATAGATACCGCCGCCTTCAAGCCCTTGATTGGAAATGATAAACTCCCCGCGCGAGCGCATGGTCCCGGCCTGCAGTTCCACGCCCTTGACCGGCTGGCCGAACTGCGCTGACATATGGGGCGACCAATCTACCAGAAAACCCATGTTGGCGGGGCGAAACGGCACCAGCGCGGCGGGATCGAGATGCGCCGCCCATGCCCCGTCCGAGCCAAGCCGGGCCCAGCTTGCGCCGCCGCAGGCCAGCACGGTGACGGTGGGATAGAGGTGTTGCAAGCCGTCCGGTGTGGCAAAGACCGCGCCGCTATCCCAGCCGCACCAACGCCAGCGGGTGCGGATTTCGACCCCCAGCCCCTTTAAGTCCAAGAGGAAACTGCGCAAGAGCGGCGAGGCCTTCATCACGCGAGGAAAGACCCGGCCGGTTGATCCGGTGAACACCTCTTGCCCTAGGCCGCGCGCCCATCCCTGCACCGCGTCGGGGCCAAAGGCCGCAATCATCGGGCGCAAGGTGTCGGCGCGGGGGCCGTAGGCCGCGAGAAACGCCTCAAACGGCTCAACTTTGGTCAGATTCAGCCCGGACTTTCCCGCCATCAGGAATTTGCGACCAACCGAGGGCTTGGCTTCGGCCACGACCACGCGCAAGCCAGCCTTCGCCATCTCGCGCGCGGCCATGAGACCCGCAGGCCCGGCCCCTATGACGAGGGCGTCGGTCATGCTGCTGGGGTCACGGGGACAGGCAGACCCCGGTGATGCAATACCCGCTGCGGATAGGGCATCTCGACCTCTTCGGCGCGCAGGACGTTCCAGATCGCAAAAAGCACGTCGGATTGGTATTTGCCGGTCACGTCCTCGATCCCCTCGACCCAGTATTCGACCGAAAACTCCACGCCGCTGTCGGCGAAGGCCTTCAATTCGCATTCCGGTGCGCGGCTGCCTTGGGTGAGGACGAAATCGAGCGCGCCGACGGCGGACTCGATCAGGGCGGGGATGCGGTTGATGTCGGTGTCGTAGCTGACCGAAAAATCGGCCTCGTAGCGGTGTTGCGCGCCTGCATCCGAGAGGTTGATCACCCGCGAGGTGATGAAATCCTCATTTGGCACCACGATCCAGCGGCCATCGGGGGTTTCGAGAATGGCGGCGCGGGCGGTCATCTTGACGATGGTGCCCTCCGATCCGTCATCGAGTACGACGTAATCGCCCACGGTTGTCTGCCCCTCAAGGAGCAGGATCACCCCGGAGACGAAATTGGCGGCGATCTGTTGCAGGCCAAGGCCGATGCCCACGCCGAGCGCGCCGCCCAGCACGGCAATCGCCGTGAGGTCGATGCCCATGATCGACATGAGCAAGAGGAAGGCCACGCTGAAAATCATGATCTGGCTGGCCTTTATCGCCAGTTCGCGGGTGGCGGGGCGCAATTCCTGCTGGCGCTTGATGAACTCCTCCGATTGGCTGTTGGACCACCGGCCCAGCCAGAACAGGAGCGCGCCCGCCACCGCGCCGCGAATGAGCGCCAGCGCCGAAAAGCTGATATTGCCCAGATCGACCGAAACCGCTGCGAGCCGGGCATTGGCCAGCCCCAACAGGTCAAAGAGATAGAGCACCGCAACCGGCATCAGGACGACGCGGCCCAGCACCTTGAGAAACGAATCTGTCAGGATCTCGCGCACAAAAAGGCGGGCGGCGAGGAACAGGAAAAGCCGCTTGCCAAAGGCGATCACATCGCCCGAGCCAAAAATCGAACGTGTCACGCTCTCGCCCATGCCAGTGAGGCCATAGGCGAGGAGCGGCATGAGCAGCGGCAGGAACATGAGGATGAACCGCCGCGTCGAGGTGATCATGTTCTCTTGGCCCTCAGGGGGGGTGAGAACGCGGGCGATTGTCGGGCTTATCCGGCGGTTGATCAGCACGGCCAGAAGCCAGGCCACCACGAGCAGGCCGAATTGCGACCATGCGGCCGGGCTGAGGAGCCAGCCCTTGGCCAAGTCCCAACCCTGCATCGCGTAGCCCAGAACCTGTCCGACAATCTCTGGCTGCCCGTCCATTACACACCCCTTGTCTTTTGACCTGCACGCGCCATCCTCTTGCCCGCAGGCCGCAATAGGATCAAGTCAAACTGTCGCAAAGCCCGATTTGCCCGCTCTGCCTGCGCCCGATCCCGCCCGAGGCGCTGCGCGCGTATCCGCGTCTGGCGAAATCCATCGCATGGGGGGCGCAGCGGCCGCCGGGGTTTCATTCGAGAACCCCCGGCGCGCGGCGCAAGCGGTAAGGGTCAGAACGGCATCGGATGCGCCTTGTGGGTGGCGTCGAGATCGCTCAGCACCTCTGGGGCGAGTGTGATGTCCGCCGCGCCAAGGGCCAGATCGAGTTGTGCCATGTCAGTGGCGCCAAAGATGGCGGAGCAGAGGAAAGGCCGCGTGAGGCACCATGCCAGCGCCATTTGCACGGGGTCGAGCGCGTGCTTTTGCGCCACGTTGTGATAGGCTGTGACGGCGGCGAAGGCGCGTGGGGTCTTGCGCCCACCCAGATCGCCGTTGATCGCCATGCGCGAGCCGGTGGGCAGGGCGCCGTTCTGGTATTTGCCCGTCAGAAGCCCCGCCGCGAGGGGGGAGAAGGCCAAGAGGCCCAGATCCTCATTGACGCTGAGTTCGGCCAGGTCCGTGTCATAGAGGCGGCACAGGAGCGAGTATTCGTTCTGGAGGGACGCCGCGCGGGGGCCGTGCCCCTCTTCGGCCAGCCTGAGCCATTGCGCCATGCCCCAGGCGCTCTCGTTCGAGAGGCCGAAGGCGCGGATGGTGCCGCGCGTGACTTCGCGGCTCAGCGCCTCTAGCGTCTCTTGCATATGGGCGATTGTCTCGGCCCGGTTCTGGGTTGAGGGGTCATAGGTCCAGTTCTGGCGGAACATATAGCTGCCCCGGTTGGGCCAGTGGAATTGGTAGAGGTCGATATGATCGGTCTTGAGGCGGCGCAGCGATCCCTCAATGGCCTCAGGGATGGACCCCGCCGTGATCGGCGCGCCGTCGCGGGCGTGTTTGAAGCCCTTGCCGGAATGTTTGGTGGCGAGGATCACATCCGCGCGCCGCCCGGAGGCTTTGATCCAGTCGCCGATGATCTCCTCGGTGCGGCCGGTGGTTTCCGCGCTCATCGGCGTGGTGGGATACATCTCGGCGGTGTCGATGAAATTCACGCCGCGCTCCAGCGCGCGGTCGATCTGGGCATGGCCCTCTGCCGGGGTGTTCTGTGAGCCCCATGTCATCGAGCCAAGGCAGAGCGCGCTCACCTCGATCCCGGTCCGGCCCAAGG
>JBLRXE010000035.1:0-12272 GCA_047920895.1 Roseovarius sp. | reverse complement strand
CTTGAGGTCGTGTTGATTCTTGCCTGCTGGCATATCCGGCGTAAGATCGAGTGCCGATCCCATGACGGCCAGGACATGCGCATCAACGGCGTCGGTCTTGGCCCTTGTCCCGCGAGCCTGCGCGAAACGGCGCGCCTGTAGCGGGTTCACCTTCACGAGAGGCAGAACACCGCCAAAGCTGCGTTCGAGAGCAGCGTGGTAAGCACCGGTCGCCTCATAGACCACCAGGTCCGGCACTGTGGCGCCGATCCAGCGACGAAGTGCCCGCAGGCCGGCTGGGGTGTTCGCAAATTGCCGCGCTTCGTTATCGATCAGACGATGCGCGTCGAGAGTGTCTTTCGAGATGTCGATTCCGATGGTATCTTTCATTGTCCTCGCGTGTCCTATGCTTGTCGTAGAGGGCTTTGCGCCGCTCTGTATCCGTTCAGGCCTCAGGCGAAGACGATGGCTGATCACACTCTAACACGGTCCTTCACGACCAAGCCCGTGACGATCCAGTCACCACCAGCGCACGCCATGAATGGCGTGGCGCGCGCTGGCTCTCTCTTCGCACAAGAGCCGGGATCAGCATAAGACAAGCCTTTGTCGTGGTCATGACCCCGTCGCTCTATCTGCTGTATCTTGATTACGGTATCGCTGAGGGACCGTTGGCCATCACCTCTATCGTGGCATTCGGTTCGGAGCTGGTCTTCGCTGTTGTTGTGTTCTCCACGGCACCCGGCGCAGGAAACGCAAGGGCTGCCCCGGCCGCTGCCTGAGCGCAATCCTTGGCAACCATTCCGCGTTTCAGGCAAAGCCGTGTGTTTCTTTCGAGAATGTTGCAACTGCCCCCGGCCTGTTCGGGGGCATAATCCGATTCATGCGTCGCACTGCCCGACCTGCAGACAGGTCAGACCGGCAGCCTGTCTTTCATGGCGGCGCAGACACAGGCCGGGCCGGTGATGTGCACGGATTGACCCGTACTGTCGACCGCGACGGTGACGGGCATGTTCTTCAACTCGAATTCGTAAATCGCCTCCATCCCCAGATCATCGAAGGCAACCACACGCGATGTGACGATGGCCTTGGACGCAAGGTAGGCAGCCCCGCCGATGGCCACCAGATAGGCCGCGCCGTGACGGGCGATGGCCTCGATGGCCTGAGGTCCGCGCTCGGCCTTGCCGATCATCACCAAAAGGCCGGTCTCGCGTAGCATCTGCTCTGTATAACCGTCCATTCGGGTGGAGGTCGTGGGGCCTGCCGGTCCAACCGCCTCATCCCTGACAGGATCGACCGGACCGACATAGTAAAGCGCGCGGCCACGCAGATCGACGGGCAGAGGCTCACCCCTGTCCAGCATGGCGGCCATACGGCGATGCGCGGCATCGCGACCCGTCAGAACCTTGCCGGACAGGAACAACTGGTCCCCCGCCTTCCAGCTTGCAACCTCCTCGCGGGTGAGCCTGTCCAGCGCGATATGTTTGGCCGTCGCGTCCCCCTGCAGGCTGATGTCCGGCCAGAGATCTGCATCCGGTAGTGCGAAAGCCGCACGCGCGGGGCCATAGAGGTTAAAGCTGACATGGCGGTCAGCGGCGCATTGCGGCAGCAGTGCCACGGGAAGCGAGGCGGCATGCACCGGACAGGTGGCAAGCTTGACATCCAGCACCGTTGTCATGCCGCCAAGCCCCTGCGCCCCGATGCCCAGCGCGTTTACCCCCTCGTAGATCCTGATCCGCATCTCCTCGGCCTTGGTGGATGGCCCGCGACGGAGCAGGTCCGCCATATCCAGCGGTTCCAGCAGGGACTTGCGCGCAAGCGAAAAGGCCTTCTCCCCCGATCCGCCAACACCGATCCCCAGCACACCTGGGGGGCACCATCCCGCCCCCAGCGTCTCGACGGTGCGGATCACCCAATCCGCCACATCCGCGCCGGGGTTGAGCGCTGCAAACCGCGCCTTGTTCTCCGACCCGCCGCCCTTGGCCGCGACGTGGAATGTCACATCGCTGCCGCCTGTCATTTCGATATGCAGCATGGCGGGACCGTTCGTGCCGGTATTGCGCCGCGCGAACAGCGGATCATCCACCATCGAGGCACGCAGGGGGTTGTCCGGATCGGACCATGCGCGGGCAACGGCCTCGTCCACCAGTTCGGACAGGGGTTGGTCAAAGTCGAACCGCGCCTGAATGCCGATCTCGGCAAAGACATGGACCGTGCCGGTATCCTGACACATAGGCCGCCGCCCGAATGCCGCCATGCGCGAGTTGACCAATATCTGCGCCATCGCATTCTTTGCGGCGGGATACTCCTCCCGCTGCCACGCCGCTGTCAGATGCCGGATGAAGGCAGGCGGATGGCTGAACGAGATGAACTGCAACGCATCCGCCAGTGATCCGACGATGGCATCGGCGGTGATGATCCGGCTTTCGGTATCGGTGCTCATGTGAAAGCCTCCTTGACACTTTCGATCCGCTCAAGCCCGAGGATGAGATCCGCCATCGCCCCGGCCGAGGCCCCCAGAACGGGGGGTGTGAGTGTAAAGAATTTTGCAAGGATCGTCTGTTCGGACGGAAACAAATGCCCTTCGCCCGAGGGTGCGGGCACGCGCCGCGTGATCTCGCCTTGCGGGGTCATTATCCTGAGATGCGCGCCGAAAGGATGGTCCAGCCCCTCCATCCGCACATCGCGGCGCACCTCTATCCGCGCGCTGATCGCAGCAATCTCGGCCGTGTTCAGACAGGTATAGTCGTCCCAGCCAAGCGCCCCTTTCAGAACCATGATCGCTGCTGTGGCTTGCATGGAAAACTGTGCCTCGGCCACATTGCGCGCACCGCCTGCCCCGCCAAAGGGCTGCGCTGTTTGCCTGACAGCATGCGCGTGCAACCCGATGCTGACCGCCTGAAAATCATCGGCCTGCAATCCGTATTCTTGCCTGATCGCGGCCAAACCGTCCAGCGCGGCATGGGTATAGCGGCTGCTTGGATAGGGCCTGATGCCAATGGCGAGGGTCTCGAATATCTCCCCCAAGCCAGCTGTCGCCGCGTCAGGTGTCGCGCCTGCGGGATAGCCTGCGAGAAGGCCCGTCCCTTCCCGGACCGGATCATGGGGGCCGGTAAAGCCGTTGCGGGCCAGTGTTGCAGCGATCACCCCGTTCATGGCCGCCTGCCCCACCTGCCAGCTTCGCGAGGCGCTGCCGGCAGCAAGGTTTGACCGCAAGACCGGTGCTTGCGATCCTGCATGGGCGAGGGAGGCGGCGATGCTGGCACCGTCCAGCCCGTAAAGCCGCCCGGCGGCGGCGGTTGCGCCCAAAAGTCCGGCGACGGCCGTTGTGTCGATCCCGCCATCCGCCCGCACGGCAGGATCAAGCGCAAGGCCGATCCGGCAGCTTACCTCAAAGCCCGCCACAATCGCCGCCAAAACATCGCGCCCGCAAGCGCCCGTGACCTGCCCGACAGAGAATGCGGCCGCAACAACAGGCGCAGACGGGTGGATCATGGCGGCAGTGTGGAAATCGTCAAACTCAAGCGCATGGCCAAGTGTGCCGGACAGCAAGGCTGCAACGGGCAGGGAATGCCTGCCCGGCAAGCCGGGCACAGCCACCTGATCCTGACTGGTCCATCCAAGATCGGTCAGGGTCGGCTGCAGACAGGAGGCAAACGCCGCATCCTTTGACGCACGCAGGACCGAACCTGTCACATCCAGCGCCAGCAATCTGGCGCGACGGATCACCGCTTGGGGGATATCCTCAAAGCGAAGGTTTGCGGCATAATCGGCAAGCGTTTGTGCTAGATGATCCACATGTCCACCTTTCGTCTCAGACCTTTGGAGGGAACCGGCCCGTCCACCCACAAGTACCGCATCGCCGCCTTGATGCTTCACAGGCGGACAGTTCGACACACCGCGCGGTGTATTGGGCGCGGGCAAGAAGCGTCAGGTCACGGGCGGTCATATGATCCCTCAGGGCGTCAGGATATGGCGGATGGTGCGGCCCTCCGCGAGCATGTCGAACGCCTCGTTGATGTCGTCCAGTCCGCCACGGCTGGTCAGCAGCTTGTCGACCGGCAAGCGCCCCGCGCGGTAGAGCGCGATATAGTTGGGAATGTCGCGCGCGGGGATGCAACTGCCGACATAGCTGCCCTGCAAGGTGCGCTCCTCGGCGACCAGCCTGAGCGGCGAGACAGACATGCGCGCCGCAGGCGGGGCCAGCCCCGCCGTCACCGTTTTGCCGCCGCGCCGTGTGATATCAAAGCCCATTTCAAGCGCGCGGGCCGATCCTGCCATCTCGTAGACCTGATCCAGCCCGCCGCCCGTCGCGGCGCGGATCGCCTCGACCACGCCATCCTGACCCGCGTTGAACACATCGGTCGCCCCCATCGCGCGGGCCTGTTCCAGCTTGGCATCTGCCAGATCAATGGCGACGATCCGGCTGGCCCCGCCCGCCACCGCGCCCAGCAGCGCCGACAGACCGACACCGCCCAGCCCGATCACCGCCACGCTCTGTCCCGCCCTCAGACCTCCGGTGTTCACCACAGCGCCCATGCCTGTCAGAACCGCGCAACCGAACAGCGCCGCAATCTCCAGAGGGATCTCCTTGTCGATCTTCACCAGCGAACGGCGTGACAGCACGGCGCGTTCTGCAAATGCAGAGACACCGACATGGTGGTTCACCGCCTCGCCCTGCGATGACAGACGGCGCGCGCCCGACAGCAGCACCCCCTCGCCGTTACGCACATTGCCCGGCTCGCAAAGGGCGGGGCGACCCTCGGCGCAGGGCAGGCAATGCCCGCAGGACGGCACGAAAACCATTACCACATGATCGCCCACCGCAAGGTCGCCTACCCCTTCGCCCAACCGTTCCACCACGCCTGCCGCCTCATGCCCCAGCACCATCGGCGTGGGGCGCGGGCGGACCCCGTCGATCACCGACAGATCGGAGTGGCACAGACCCGCCGCCGAGATGCGGACCAGCACCTCGCCGGGGCCGGGATCGGCCAAGTCAAGCGTCTCGATCCCTAACGGGCGCGAGGTTGCATAGGGTGCCGTGGCCGGGGCATGGCGCAGGATGGCCGCACGGGTGGTAAAAGGCATGATCTGGTTCCTTGCTTCAAACGGTGCGGCCACCATCGACGGGCAACAGCACGCCGGTGATGAATTCGGCATCATCGCTGGCCAGATAGAGGCAGGCCTTGGCCACATCCTCGGGGCGCGACATCCGGCCCATCGGGATTGTCGCGACGAATTGCGCGCGGTTCTCCGGCGTGTCGGGCTTGCCCATGAAGTCCTCCAGCAGGCCGGTCTCGCCCATCACGGGGCAGATCGCATTGACACGTATCTTGTCGGGGGCCAGTTCGACCGCCAGCGATTTCGAGATGATGTTCACCGCGCCCTTGGTGCCATTATACCACGACAGACCGGGGCGGGGCCGGATGCCCGCGACCGAGCCGATATTGATGATCGACCCGCCACCGTTTTCCCGCATCAAAGGCACCGTGGCCTGCATCATCAGATAGATGGATTTCACATTGACGCGGAACACCTTGTCAAAGGTCTCCTCGTCCACATCCATCATCGGCTGGTTGCGATGGGTCCAGCCTGCGTTGTTCACCACGATATCCGGCGCGCCCATCGCCTCGACCACCGCCGCAATACCTGCGTCGACGGAGGCTTTGTCGCCCACATCAGCAGTGAACGCCTGCGCCTGACCGCCAATATCCGCCGCCACACGCTGAGCCGCATCGGCGCGAATATCCATCACAGCGACACTTGCGCCGTGCGCCGCGAACAGATGCGCGATCCCCTCGCCAAAGCCGCCACCTGCGCCTGTCACAATGGCGATTTTGCCAGCCAGACGACCACCGTTCTCATTCCGATCTTGCATAGGTTCTTCCTTTTCAGTCGTGCTTGATGACGATGGTGCGCAGGGTCGAGAATTCGTACAAAGCCTCGAACCCTTTCTCGCGGCCATGGCCCGATTTCTTCATCCCACCGAACGGCAGTTCGATCCCGCCGCCTGCGCCATAGGCGTTGACATAGACCTGCCCCGCCAGCACCCGCCGTGCCACGCGGATCGCGCGCGATGTGTTGGTGGACCAAACACCCGCGACCAGCCCGTAATCGGTGCCATTCGCCAGTTGCAGCGCCTCGGCCTCGTCCTCGAAGGGGATCACCGACAAAACGGGACCGAACACCTCGTCCAGCGCCAGCGGGTTGTCACGCGGCACGGGGCCGTAGAGATGCGGGGCGACAAAATAGCCGTCCCCCTGCGCCGCGATCCTGCCCTTTGCCAGCAAGGGGATGCCCTCGGCCTCGGCATTGTCGAGAAACTTCTCGATCCGGCCTTTCTGCTTGAGGCTGATCACGGGGCCAAGGTCCATATCCATATCCGGTGTGCCAGCCTGCAACTCGCGGAACCGCGCGCTTACCTGCTCCATCACGCGGTCATAGGCGCTGGCCTGCACCAGCAATCGTGAACCGGCAGAGCATGTCTGGCCCGCGTTCTGCACGATGGCATTGACCAGCACCGGCACCGCCAGATCCAGATCCGCATCCTCGAACACGATCTGCGGGGATTTGCCGCCCAGTTCCAGCGTGCAGCCGATATGGTTGCGGGCTGCGGCCTCCTGAACGAACACGCCCACTTCGGGACTGCCGGTGAACGAGATGAAATCGATC
This sequence comes from Roseovarius sp., assembly GCA_047920895.1. Classification (GTDB taxonomy): domain Bacteria; phylum Pseudomonadota; class Alphaproteobacteria; order Rhodobacterales; family Rhodobacteraceae; genus Roseovarius. The sequence goes on along the minus strand of JBLRXE010000035.1, from coordinate 5,624 downwards.
CCGCGATGCTGCGCCAGCGCTGCTCCTGCCGTTGCCCCCGCACCGGGGATCACGTTAATCGCACCGTCGGGAAACCCGGCCTCGGCCGAAAGCTCGGCAATACGAAGCGGGGTCAGGCAAGCATCCTCGGCGGGTTTGAGGACGCAGGCATTGCCCATTGCCAGCGCCGGAGCCAGCGTGCGCCCGAACATCTGCGCGGGGTAGTTCCACGGGATGATATGCCCCGTCACGCCGAAACGTTCCCGCTCGGTCGCGACCATATAGCCCGCCATGAAGGGGATCGTCTCGCCATGCACCTTGTCGGCAGCGGCACCGTAGAACTCGAAATACCGCGCGGCGGCAACGATATCGGCGCGCGCCTGCTTCAGCGGCTTGCCCGTGTCACGCGCCTCAAGCGCTGTCAGTTCCTCGGCGTGACCCTCGATCACACGGCCCAGCCGCATCAGAAGACGCCCGCGCTCCAGCGCGGTTATACGCCCCCAAGGGCCGGTTTCCAGCGCCGCACGCGCAGCGGCAACGGCGGCATCCACATCCGCCGCCGTGCCGTTGGTGATCTGCGCGAAGACCTTGCCCTCCGCAGGCGCGACAACATCCATGACGCCACCGTCACTGGCGTGCCATGCGTTGTTGATGAACACGCCCTTGGCAGGGCGCATGGTTGCGTGGGTATTCATTGGCTTTCCCTCTGAACGATCTTGTCCGAAGCGATTGCACCGCGTTCCATCGTGATGACGCGGTTGGCGAAGCGTTCCAGAAGATCCGGGTTTGATTCAGTGATGATGACAGTGATTTCAGGGGCCAGTTCGTGCAGCCGCCGCAAGGCTGCGGCGTAGTTGCTTGCCAGAACCGGTGCGAGGCCCTGAAACGGCTCGTCCAAGAGCAGCAGCCGCGTCGACGACATCAGCGCGCGCCCCAAGGCGACCATTTTGCCCTGCCCGCCCGAGACCGATCCCGCAGGACGCGGGGCCAGCAACTCAAGTTCCGGCAGGATCGAAAAGGCGCGGTCCATCCGCGCTTTCACCTCTTTGGCGGGCAACCCCGCAATCCGCGTCGGCAGCAGGATATTCTCCTGCACCGTGAATCCGGAAAACAGACGCCGGTCCTCCGGCGCATAGCCGATGCCCAGTGCGGGCCGGTTATGCGGGGCCACCGCGCCCAGATCCTGCCCCTGAAACATGATCTTGCCGCGACATTGGGTAAACCCCATGATGCTGCGCAGCGTCGTCGTCTTGCCAGCCCCGTTATGGCCGACAAGCGCGATGGTTTCAGAGGTTTGCGCCGCAAAGCTGATGTCGCGCAGGATCGGGATTCCTGCAATCGAGACGTTGACGTTTTCGAATGATAGCATGTCAGCCTCCGATCACTGTGCGGATCACATCGGGATCGTTCATGACAACGTCGGGCGTTCCCGACATCTGGATCTTGCCTTGCGACCAGACCGCGACGCGGCTGGCATAGCGCGAGACCATCTCCATATCATGCTCGACAAAGACCGAGGCCACCTGCGCCTGACGCAGCGCGGCAATCAGGATCTCCATGATCGCGAATTTATCACCAGACGCGACGCCCGATGTCGGCTCGTCCATCAGCAAAAGCTTCGGCTTCAGCGCCAGCGCAATGGCGATATCCACCAGCTTGCGCTGCCCCTCCGGCAATTCCGACGTGGGCTTTTGCGCGATATCGGCGCAGCCGACCAGATCAAGCAGGTCCATCATCTCGGCTTTCTCGGGAATATGCGCCAGCGCGCGGAACGGGTTCCATTTCCGCTCGCGCACCGCCACCGACAGCAGCATGTTTTCCAGAACCGTGTGCTCGGTAAACAGCTGCGGGATCTGGAACGCCCGTGCGATCCCCATGCGGGTAATCGCGCGCGGCGCGCGACCCAGCAGCTCGGTCTGGCCAAAGCGCACCGATCCGGCCTGCGGCTTCAGATAGCCGGTACAGATATTCAGGAAGGTGGTCTTGCCTGCACCGTTGGGGCCGATGATGGCAAGGTTCTCACGGTCGAAAATATCCAGATCGATCCCGTCGGCTGCGATCACGCCGCCAAAGCGGATGTCGATCCCGCGGGCGGACAGAAGAGGTTCAGTCATGGTTTCTGTCCTTCTGGCTATTGAGGGAGGTACGACCGCGCAAGGCACCCATGATACGCTGCGGCAGGCCGATCAGGCCGGACGGCACGATGAGAATGACCACGATCAGCACGATCCCGAGGATCAACTGCCAGCTGTCGTCCAGGAATGCCGCCGCATAGAAACGGACCGCCTCGTAGAGCAACGTGCCTGCAAAGACGCCGATCACATTGCCGATCCCGCCCAGCACGGCGATGAAGACAAACTCGCCCGAGCGGGTCCAGAACGTCAGATCCGGCGTCGCCAGCCCCTGCACCAGACCGTAAGCCAGACCGCCCAGCCCCGCCAGGATGGCCGAGAAGACATAGGCGGCAAGGATCGTGCGGTTGGCGGACAGGCCGATATATTCAAGCCGCGTCTCGTTTACCTTCACAGCCTTGAGCGCCTGCCCCAGAGGGCTGCGCAGATAGAGCCAGACCAGCACCGCCGCGACAACCAGCAGGATCAGGGCGTAATAGTAGATAACCAGATCGAAACTGGCGCGGTTGAACTCGGCCCCCAGCAGCGTGGGCCTGCGGACCCGCATACCATCCGTGCCGCCGGTGTAGTGGAACAGCTTTTCCAGCAGGGCGAACAGCACCATCGAGAAGGCGAGGTTGAGCATCGCAAAAAAGATCAGGCGATAACGCGACACGAACAGCCCGATCACCAGCCCGCTGAGGGCCGAGATAAGGATCGCGACAACGGTAAGCACGATCAGATCAGGCCCGGACCATGCCGCCCCGATATAGGCCGCGGAATAGGCACCCGCCGCAAAGAACATCCCGTGCCCGAAAGAGACCTGACCGGCCTGCAACAGCAGGAAAATACCCAGCACCGCCAGCGATTTCGAAAACACGATCGTGGCGAAGGTGACTGATGTGCCCATGAAGAACGGGAGTGTGACCAGGGCCAGCAAAGCGATGCCGAGCAATACCAGAATAATTGAGCGTGGCATCAGATCTTCCTCGCTTGCGCTGCGCCGAACAGGCCCATCGGCCTCCACAGCAGGATCAGCACCATGATAAGGTAGGGCATCAGAACTTCGGTTTCCGGCCAGATGTAGATGGCGAAGGATCGTGCGATGCCGATCATCAGCGCCGCCAGCAGGGCGCCCTCGATATTACCCAGCCCGGCGGTGGCCGCGACGGCAAAGGACAGCACGATCATGTTCGCGCCCATGCCCGGCAGAACCGATGTGGTGGGCGTGGCCAGCGCGCCACCCATGGCGGCAAGGCAAGCACCGATGACAAAGGTGATGAAATAGACCTGTTTGGCGTCAATCCCGATGCTCGTGGCAGCCTCGCGATCCTCGGTCACGGCGGTGATCTTGGCCCCCGCCAGCGTGTTGCGCAGGAAATAGCGCAGCCCGAACATCGTCAACAAGGCCATGCCCGGCAGGAACAGCGTCTGATAGGCCGTATACTGGATGCCCAGAACCCGGACATTGCCCAGCGCGCGCAGCGGTTCGGCCATGAAATAGGGCTGCACACCCCAGACCATGCGCTGCACATTCTCAAGGATCATGAAAACGGCAAATGTGATCAGAAGCTGCAGGATCGGGTCTTTGTCATAGATATGCCTGAGCAGAAACTTCTCCATCAAACCGCCCACCACAACGCCTGTGATCAGGGCGGCAATCAGCATCCCCGGAAAGGTCAGCCAAGGGTTGAAGCCCTGCGCCGTCATCCAGCTTCCGATGGTGGCGGCCATATAGGCGCCAATGGCGTAAAGGCTGCCGTGGGCGACGTTGAGCACGCCGAGCACGCCAAAGATAAGTGTTAGCCCCACAGCCACGAGAAACAGCAGCGAGGCGTAGGAAACCCCGTCCAGAAGGGCAATCAGGGCAAGATTGAAAGTCATGGGAACCCGCTTTTTTACGACACGGCACAGCGCAGCAACGCTGCTGGCTGGGACGCGGCTGGCCAGAGAGAAGTATCCTCGGGAAAACTGCCCGCAAGCGCATGATGGCGACCTGCGGGCAGTTTGGTGCCGAACGTTTACTGGTGGCTGAAACGCTCGCCTTTGATCTCAAGGAATTCTGGACCAAGGGTCCGGATCCATGACAGGGTTTCCTGACCGACGGGTGTCGTGATGCCTTCGGCCTCGTAGATCACCATCTCGTCGATGATCGGGAAATCATAGTCATCGACATTGCGTGTCACACCCAGCATCTGCGCTTCAAGACCCTGATTGTCCTCGCGGATGCTGACCTGCCGGCCCAATCCTCTGAACTCCAGACCGGTCATCGCATCGCGGACTTCTATGCGGCTGGGGAACTCCCCGCCCGCGCCCTCGGACGCTTTGGTATAGGCCGCCTCAAGCGCGGCAAAGGCCTGCGACATGTGGAACACGGGGTAGATGGGCCATGAGCCGGTGCGCTCGTTGAAGCTGTCCATGAAACTGGTGAATTCCTCATCATCGCGGTATTCGGGATGCAGGAAATAGTGGTCACCACGCGCACCGACGATCACACCGTCCGGCAACTCGCCTGCCAGCCGCTGCAAGGACGATTCCGCCAGCGGCAGCACGAACAGCGAGGTGTCGAACAACCCGCGCTGGTTGGCCTGACGCACGAATGTGTCCAGATCCCCACCCCACGAGGTGGACAGGATCACATCGGGAGCGAGGCCCTGCAAACGGGAAATCTCGGTGGAGTAATCCGGCGCACCAAAGGCGGGGAACAGTTCGGCCACGATCTGGACATCAGGTTTCAGCGTCTCCAGCGCGGTTTTGAAGATGGCCCAGCTTTCGCGGCCCCATGCATAATCCTGGTTCACTACGGCAATGGTTTCGAAATCCGGATTGCGATCGATCAGGTACAGAAAGGTCGCCAGAATCTCGGTCGTTGCATTTGCCTGCGTACGGAAGACCCATTCATAATCGTCCTCCTCGAAAATGCGCTGCGTGCCGCAATCCCACATAAAGTTCAGGATTTCGAGATCTTCGGCCAAAGGCGCAATATTGTTGCAGACACCCGAAGAAATCGACGCGAACATCACATCGACGCCGACATCATCGACCAGACGGCGGAACTCGGATGTCAGGGTCTCCATCCCTGCCCCCTCATCAACAAAGTTCAACTCGACCGGAACGCCCAGTATCCCCCCGCGTGCATTCAGTTGCTCGGCCATCAACTCGGCACCCTGGCGCGCCGGAACGCCGAAAACCGAGGCCGGGCCGGAGCTGTATGTGGTGATACCGATTTTGATCGAGTCCGGTGTCTCGGCTGCGGCATGTGTCATCGAGGCGGCTGCCACGAATGCGGCCACACCACCTGTTTTCAATAGTTTCATCAAACTCTCCTCCCAGTGAGCAATAGGCAGTCGTAGCCCAACAGTGAGAAGATCGCCCCGTGACCGCAAAGACAGTTTTAAGAGGCTGGTCATAGAAAAATGTGATATACTCGGAGTCATCGAGGATGCGAAATTTGACGGGTTGACGCCCAAGTGCGCAGCGATTCATGTAAGTGCATGATCCGTTTCGGTTTTCTTTCCCCTTCAGAGCGTCGTG
>JBLRXE010000034.1:0-12359 GCA_047920895.1 Roseovarius sp. | reverse complement strand
GGTTGGCGATGGCGCGCACCGATTCGACCTTGCCGCGGTCGGCGAACACGCCGGTGCCGGTATAGGCCCAATAGGCCACGTCGGACTGCGAGAAGCCCGATTCGATGCTGCCGCCGCCGATGCCGTTGATGTTGGCCACCGAGCCGTTCGAGGCCACCGCCGTCGCCACCAGGCCCGGCACGCCGCAGCTGCCGCCTTCCTCGCAAGGCCGCGACCCGGGCGGGCTGGAAATGGCATTGGCGATGAGCCCGCCGATGGGGAAATACGTCCCCGCGGTGCCGCCGGTGGCGATGCCGACAAAAACACGCTCTTGTGCCGCAGCAGGGGCCGCAAGGGCCACGGCTGACAGCGCGAGGGCGCACAGGGTTTTCGTGAGTTTCATTCGGGTCTCTCCTTGTTGGTTAATTGCTCGTTCGGGTCGTATCGGTGAGATCGAGCGCCGTGATGCCGCGCAGCATCGGTCCGAGCACGGCACGCAGCCGCGCGGCGCGGACCTTATCCCACGCCCAAGGGGGCGTTTCGTGCATATAGGCGGCCTGTGCCAATTCCATCTGAATGGCGTGCAGCCCGTCCTTGGGTCGGCCATAGTGGCGGGTGGTCCATCCGCCACGAAACCGTCCATTGGTGATTGTGGTGTGGCCGGTGGCGGTGGTGCAATGGCGCTCTGTCAGGGCGGTGAGGGCCGGGGAGCAGGTGGCGCCACCGTTGGTGCCGATGTTGAAATCCGGCAGGCGTCCTTCGAACAGAAACGGAATCTCAGAGCGGATCGAGTGGCAATCATAGAGGATCGCAAACCCGTGCCGCGCGCGCACCCGGTCGAGTTCGGCGCCGAGGGCGGCGTGATAGGGCGCGTGAAACCGGGCAAGACGCTCTGCTGTGTCGGCTTCGGTCGGGGGCGTGGTCCAAATTGGGCGACCATCAAAATCCGTAAGTGGCACCAGTGTGGTGGTGTTCTGGCCGGGATAGAGGCTGGCACCCGAGGGATCACGGTTGGCGTCGATGACATAACGGTGAAAGCGGGCCGCAACCACGCTCGCCCCCGGCACAAGGTCGGCGTAGAGTCGGTCGATATGCCAGTCGGTATCGCTGAGTCCGTGCCCGGTATCGTTGAGCCGCGCCGAAATCTCTGGTGGCAGGTAAGTGCCCGCATGCGGAATCGCCAGAACCAGCGGGCTGTCGCCCGACTGGACCGAGACGACGCAGGCCTCTGCCCTGCCTGTGAAGCTGTCCTGCACTTGGGTCTTTCCTTTTGACACATCCCGTGACAAAAATATGATTAAGCATATTAACAGAGTCAAGGCGAAGATGGATACGCAGCGGATCATTTGGGCGCGGCAGGCGCTCTTGCCTGAGGGTTGGGCACAGAACGTATCTCTGACACTGGATGGCGCGGGGCGGATCGCCTCCGTGACGCCCGATGCCGCGCCACAAGGGCAACGGGTGGACACGCTCTTGCCCGCGCCGGTCAACCTGCATTCCCATGCCTTTCAGCGCGCCATGGCCGGGATGACGGAGGCGCGCGGACCTGACCCGCGCGACACGTTCTGGACGTGGCGGCGGTTGATGTTCCGGTTTCTCGAACATCTGACGCCGGATCACGCGCGCGCGATTGCCGCGATGGTGCAGATGGAAATGCTCGAGGCCGGATATGCGGCCATTGCAGAGTTTCATTACCTGCATCACCAGCCGGACGGCACGCCCTATGGCGATCTGGCCGAAATGGCGCAGGGGCATTGCGCGGCAGCGGAAGAGACCGGCATCGGCCTCACGCTCTTGCCGGTGCTCTATCGCTATGGCGGCCTTGACCGGCGCGCATTGGCACCGGGGCAGCGGCGGTTCGGCAATGACCCGGACCGTTTTGCCGCGCTCTTTGACGCCTCGGCCAAGGCGGTGGCGGCCCTGCGCGCCGACTGCGGGATTGGGATCGCCCCCCATTCCCTGCGCGCGGTGCAGCCCGAGGATCTGGCGTTTTGCGCGGAACTGGCCGGGGACCGGGTGATCCATATGCATTTGGCCGAACAGGAGGAAGAAGTGGTCGAGGTCGAGGCGACGCTGGGCGCGCGGCCCGTGACATGGCTCTTGGACAATGCGCCGGTGTCCGGGCGCTGGTGCTTGATCCATTGCACGCAGATGACCCCCGAGGAAACGACAGGATTGGCCCGGACCGGGGCGGTTGCGGGCCTCTGCCCCATCACCGAGGCAAGTCTGGGCGACGGGATTTTCGACGGGGTGCGGTATCTGGCGGCGGGCGGGCGCTTTGGCGTGGGCAGCGATTCCAATATCCGCATTTCGCTGGTCGAGGAATTGCGTGGGTTCGAGTATTCGCAACGCCTGCGGGACCGCGCGCGCGCGGTTCTGGCCACGCCCCTGCGCTCCACGGGCCGGGTCCTGTGGGAGGGGGCCGTGGCTGGCGGTGCGCGGGCCGCAGGGCGTGTGAGCGGCGCAATCGCGCCGGGGCTTTGGGCTGATATGGTGGCGCTGGATGGGCAGCATCCCGATCTGGCGGGGCGTGCGGGCGATATGACCCTTGATACGCTGGTCTTTGCCGGGGATCACCGCGCCATCCGCGATGTCTGGGCGGCGGGGCGGCATGTGGTCAGAGAGGGAGCGCATGTGCATCGGGACGCGATTGTCGCGCGGTTCCGGGCCGTCCAAAAGCACTTGCAGGCCTTGATGTGAGCGGCCCGTCCCCCCGGCTGGAATGGACAGATATTCGCCGCGACGTTCTGGCGCGGATTCAGACGGGTGTCTGGAAACCCGGCGACAGCATCCCGCGCGAGGTGGAATTGGCGGCGCTCTATGGCTGCAACCGCTCGACCGTGGGGCGGGCGCTGCGTGATCTGGCGACAGCGGGGTTTCTGGAGCGGCGGCGCAAGGGCGGCACGACGGTATCAGCCAATCCGGTGCGCAAGGCCCCGCTGGAGGTGCCCATCATTGCCGATGCAATCCGCAAATCCGGGCATGAGGCGGGCTATCGGTTGCTGGATTATGCAGAGGTGCCGCCAACTGCCGAGGTCCGGGAACGATTGTCGATCGGCCCGCAGCGGACGGTGATCTTTCTTGCGGCACTCCACCTTGCGGACGGGGGCCCGCATGAGGTGGAGCATCGCTGGCTGGTGCCCGCCGCGGTGCCGGGGCTCACGGTCCATGTGGTTCGGCAGGGGCCGGTGGATGAATGGTTGTTGCGCTCTGCGCCACTCACCCGCGCCAGCATCGAGATCGAGGCCGTGGGCGCGCCCAAAGCGGTGGCCGCCGCCTTGCAGATACCGACCGCGGCCCCGTGCCTGCGGGTGACGCGCACAAGCTGGTCCCAGGCACAGCCGATTGGTCTGCTGCATCTCTACCATGCGCCGGGGGCCAGGATCCGCACCGCGATCTGACGCTGGTTGCCGCACTCTTGCGATTGCCCGTCTCTGCCCCGGCGTGCTAGCGTGCCAGAAATAGAGGCAGGCAGCCCCCGGACCATGAAAAAGACGGCACTGACCAAATATCAGCGGCTTGAGGCGAGCGGTCTTTGGCGGGCCGCTCCAGACGCGCAGCGGGTGGATGTGATCGTGTCCGTGGGCGAGGCGACGCTGACCATAACCGATCTGCGCGACCGGGTGCAGGCGCATTGGTCAATCGCAGCGGTGGCGCGGGCCAATCCGGCGCAGACGCCGGCTATCTATCACCCCGATGGCGATCCCGGCGAGACGCTGGAACTGGCCGAGGACGAGGCCGAGATGGTCACGGCCATCGAGACCCTGCGGGGTGCCGTCGCGCGGCAGCGGCCAAAACCCGGGCGATTGCGACTGGTGGGGGTTCTGGCGAGCGCGGCCGCGGTGGCGGCGCTGGTGCTCTTCTGGTTGCCGGGTGCGGCACGGCAACATGCGCTGGGGGTTGTGCCCATGGTTAAGCGGGCCGAGATCGGCCGCGCATTGTTCGGGCATCTGCAACAGGTGACGGGGCCGGTCTGTGAGGGGCCGGGCGGTGCCGTGGCATTAGCGCAACTGGCACGGCGGCTGCCGTCGCGCACGGGGCAGGTGCAATTTTTGGTAGTCCGGGATGGCATCGAGGGGGCCTTGCGTCTGCTCGGCGGGGTGGTTCTGATCAACGCCGATCTGGTCGAAGACCATGACGAACCAGACGTGTTGGCCGGTCATATCATCGCCGCCTATCTGCGTGCCGAAGCGCATGATCCTCTGGCGCATCTTCTGGAAGGGGGCGGGTTGTCGGCGACGCTGCGGCTTTTGGCGACGGGGGCGCTGCCGGATGACGTGCTGCGCGCCCATGCCGAGCGGCTGATGCGCGATCCGCCCGGGGCGGTATCACCCGACAGATTGCTGGCAGGATTCGCGCATTGGCAGGTGCGGGTGCGGCCCTATGCCTATGCGGTGGACATCACGGGGGAGACCACGATCGAGTTGATCGAGGCAGATCCCTATGCCGGCACTGCGCCGCCGCCGCCGCTGCTCAGCGATGCCGATTGGCTGCGTTTGCAGGAGATTTGCAGCGGTTGATCATGTGTGTCGAATGTTGGCCGCGCGCCGCGTCATGGCAGCATGTCCCGCAAACGCCAGAGCGCGATGCGTTCGACCTGATGGCAAGCCTCGGCCCGCTCGGTTGCGCTGTCCTGCTCGAGGCGACGGGTAAATGCCGCCATTATCCCGGCCTTGTCATGGTCGCGCACCGCGATGACGAAGGGAAAGCCGTGGCGCGCGGTATAGGCGGTATTGAGGCGCTCGAACGCGGCGCGTTCGGGATCGGTCAGCGCATCAAGCCCCGCGCTTGCTTGTTCAGTCATCGAGGCGGCGGTCAGGCGCCGAGCCCGCGCCAATTTGCCCGCAAGGTCGGGATGGGCGCGCAGCACGGCCAGACGCTCTGCCTCGGTCGCGCCGCGAAAGGCGCGGCACAGAGCCTCGTGCAGGCCCAATGCGCTGTCATGGGCGGGATCAAGGCCAAGGGCATGCGCGCGCTCGGCCACCCAGGGAGAATGCTCGAACACGCCGCCAAAGCGGGCAACAAAAGCCGCACGGTCCATCTGCGAGGGGCTGTCTTGGGCCACGGGCGCCTCCTTGGTCATGGGCTTGCGGCATTTCTGGGGTTGATCTTGCAGCGGTTCCGTTAGGAGATACAGAAAATGTCAGTCATGTCACGCGGGGAGGGTCGGGAATGTCAGGCTATTTGACGACGCATGTTCTGGACACCGCGCGCGGCTGTCCGGCGGCGGGGCTGTTGATCCGCCTGAGTCGGATCACGGATGCGGGCCCCACGCCGCTGCGCGAGATGCGCACCAATACGGACGGGCGCACAGATGCCCCCATCCTGCCCACGGCCGAGTTTGCGCCGGGTGCCTATGAACTGCTGTTTCACGCGGGCGATTACCTGCGCGCGGCGGGGGGCGAGAGCAGCTTTCTCGATCTCATCCCGATCCGGTTCACCATGGCGGAAGCGGTGCACTACCATGTGCCGCTCTTGCTCTCGCCTTATGGCTACACGACCTATCGCGGAAGCTGACGGCCTGCATTGGCCCTTGCCCTTGGCGTGACAGGGGCCTAACACCAATACCCATGAAAATACTGTTTCTTGGCGATGTGATGGGGCGCGCAGGGCGTGCGGCGGTGGCGGAACGGCTGCCCAAGCTGCGCGAGGCGTGGAAGCTGGATTTCGTGGTGGTCAATGGCGAGAATGCCTCGGGCGGGATGGGCCTGACGGCGGCGCATGCCAAGGGGCTGTTCGAGGCGGGGGCCGATTGTGTGACCCTGGGCGATCATGCCTTTGACCAAAAGGACATGATGCAGGCGGTCGAGCGCGAGAGCCGGCTCATCCGCCCGCTCAACTATGCCAAGGCCGCACCAGGGCGCGGACACCGCGTCTTTACCGACCGGCGCGGACGCAAGGTGCTGGTGGCGCAGGTACTTGGCAATGTGTTCATGCGCCGCGCCTATGACGATCCGTTCTCGGCGATTGACGCGGTGTTGCGAGTGCATCCCTTGGGTGGCGCCGTGCAGGCGGCGGTGGTCGATGTGCATTGCGAGGCGACCTCCGAAAAAATGGCGATGGGGCATTTCTGCGACGGGCGCGCGAGCCTCGTGGTGGGCACCCATACGCATATTCCCACGGCGGATGCGCAGATTTTGCCCGGGGGCACCGCATTTCAGGGCGATGCAGGCATGTGCGGCGATTACCTCAGCGTGATCGGCATGGACAAGGCAGAACCAATGCGCCGCTTTGTCACCGGCATGACAAAGGATCGCTTTACCCCTGCTATGGGCGCTGTCACGGTCTCGGGCGTCTATATAGAAACCGACGACGCCACTGGACGCGCCATGCGGATCGAGATGGTCCGGCAGGGCGGGCGGCTGGAGCAGGCGGGCCCCTGAGCCGCCGGGGCGCGGGACAGAACGCGTGCCGGCCGGTGGCATGTCCCGTAGCGGAAACAGCCGTATCTCTTGGGCGGGCCGCGCCGCGTCAGTGTCACCCGGGCGGTATTTGGTCGACGTTGCGACCGCTGACCAGCGATCAGGCCAGACCGGGCGTGTCATGCTTTTGCGCTTGTTTGCGGGCGTGATCCCATTGCGCATAGCGGAGGCGTGCGCCCTTGTTGGCGTCCATTAGAGTGATGGCGTGGATCATGACCCTCCCTCGGCATAGCGCCCGAGAAAGCTGTGGTCGGGGGTGGTCAGATTATAGCTGACCCAGGCCAGTGAGAGCGCGGTGAAGGCGAACATGAGTCCGCGATGCGCCTCGCCGTTCAGGACCCGCCCCATGCCCGTCAGGATACTGGATATGGCCAACACCAGCCGGGGATCATAGGGCGGAGGACAGGCGGATCAAAAGATAATGCCCCCTCTGGCCCTCGTCGATCCGATAGACCAGGCGCAGGCCCTTGGGACTGAGGAATATTTCCTTTCCAAGCTGTCCCTCGGTGAACAGGGCCATGTGTGGGGCAAGCACGGGGATCACCCGGCGCCGCGCCTCGGCGGGGTTGTCGCAGCGCATCATCATGTCGACATGTGAGCCAAGCCTGAGCGGGTGATGGATTGTCACCAAAGACAAACAAGATCACACGCCAAAGGACCGCGACGAACGTCGAAGCGAACAGCACATCGTCTCGTTACGTTCTTGCGATCCGGCTCTCCATATCCTGAGCCATTTTCTACTCCTTCGTTCCGTCCCATTCTCGAGAACGTGACTCGCAGCGCATCAATGAATTCCTCTTGGGAGAACTTTCTTGAAAATATTTGTGAGCGCGCCGACTCTTCGATTGGTTTGGGCATGAACTTCAAACCGGAATGCTTGTCGGCGGGGCCTGCGGGGCCGTCATACTCGGCGCCCATCTCGCGGCCATTGGCCGTCTCATGGTTTCTCCGATAGGGGACGATGCTGGTATCAAGGAGGCCGCTTTGCGGTGAAAATCACGATGCGACCCGGGCGATCGCGGCGATCCAGCGGTGCAAGACTGCGGCAAATAGTGGCACTGGTTGAAAATTGCGCAAAACATCCCGTTGTGTCTATTTAAGTTGCCTAAAATACAGGCTAAGCGATCAAAAAATATGCACAATCCGTCCACCTAAGAAAGTCCCACATGAACAGTATCGACGAAAAGCTCCGCCCTATCCTTGCCGAAGTCATCCGCCGCAATGCGGGCGAGCCGGAGTTTCATCAGGCCGTGCATGAGGTTCTGGAAAGCCTGGGCCGTGTGGTGGCCAAACATCCCGATTATCTGGACGCCGCGCTGATCGAGCGGATCTGCGAGCCCGAGCGCCAGATCATCTTCCGCATTCCCTGGGTGGACGACAAGGGCCGGGTCCAGATCAACCGCGGCTTCCGGGTGCAGTTCAACTCTGCGCTTGGCCCCTACAAGGGCGGGATGCGGTTCCACCCGTCGGTGAATGTCGGGATCATCAAGTTTCTCGGCTTTGAGCAGACCTTCAAGAATGCGCTCACCGGCCTGCCGATCGGCGGCGGCAAGGGCGGTTCTGACTTTGACCCCAAGGGCCGCTCGGATGCTGAAATCATGCGTTTCTGCCAGTCGATGATGACCGAGTTGCACCGCCATCTGGGTGAACAGACCGACGTTCCGGCCGGGGATATCGGTGTTGGTGGGCGCGAGATCGGCTATATGTTCGGCCAATACAAGCGCCTGAACAACCGCTTCGAGGCGGGGGTGTTTACCGGCAAGGCGCTGGCCTATGGCGGCTCGCGCGCCCGGACCGAGGCGACGGGCTATGGCAACACCTATTTCGTGCAGGCGATGCTTGAAACCAAGGGCACCAGCTTTGACGGCAAGAAAGTCGTGGTGTCGGGGTCCGGCAACGTGGCGATCTATACCATCGAGAAAGTGCAATCCTTTGGCGGCAAGGTCGTCGCCTGCTCCGACAGTTCGGGCTATGTTCTGGACGAGAATGGCATCGACCTTGACCTGCTGAAAGAGATCAAGGAAATCCGCCGTGAACGGATTTCCGAATATACCCGCCGCCGGGGCGAAGGCGCGCATTTCATCGCCGCCGACAAGGGGTCGGTCTGGGATGTGGCCTGCGATGTGGCGATGCCGTCGGCCACCCAGAACGAATTGTCGGGCAAGGATGCCGCGACGCTGGTCAAGAATGGCGTGATTGCCGTGGGCGAAGGGGCCAACATGCCCTCCACCCCCGAAGCGATCAAGGTGTTCCAGGATGCGGGCGTGATGTTCGCGCCCGGCAAGGCGGCGAATGCGGGCGGGGTTGCCACTTCGGCGCTCGAGATGCAGCAGAATGCCAGCCGCGACAGTTGGACCTTTGATCAGACCGAGGCGCGGCTTGCCGCCATCATGCGCGGGATTCACGACGCCTGTTATCAGACCGCCGAGGAATATGGCGCGCAGGGCAATTATGTGCTGGGTGCCAATATCGCGGGTTTTGTCCGGGTGGCTGAATCGATGCGCATGCTGGGCGTGATCTGACGCACGGCGCCGATTGCCCCCGCCAAGGGGGCAATCCCGGCGGTGGCCGCCTGAAAGGGCGGTGCCACCGCGTGGCGAGTATCGGCCCATCCGCCACCCAGCTCTTGCGCAGGTTCGTCAGGATCGGACCGGCAATGATGCAAGCCGCTCAGTCGTAAACAAATCTTTCCGACAGAATCCGGGAGGGCGGCACGCCAAGGGCGATCAACGCCTTTTCCACGTTGGTCAGCATGGGCGGGGGGCCGCAGAGGATATAGAGCCAGTCACGCCGCGACTTGGTGCCGAAATGCCGCCGCAGCAAGGCCGCGTCGATCATGCCGGTCTCGCCGTTCCAGCCCTCCGGTGGCTCGGACAGGACATGCGCCACCTCGGTGCCGTGGGTTTGGGAAAGGCGCTGCAATTCCGCGCGGCACACGATCTGCGCCTCGGTCCGGTTGCCGTAGAGCAAGACGGTGGGCCTTGGATCGCCGGTGACGGCGAGTTCGCGCAGGATGCCGATCAGGGGCGCGATCCCGACGCCGCCCGCAATCAGCGCGATGCCTGGCGCATCCGCGTGACCGTCATGGGTCAGGTGGCCATGTGGCGCCTCGAGCCAGGCGCGCGTGCCGGGCTTGACCTGCGCGATGGTGCGGGTGAAATCGCCCAGTTCCTTGATGATGAATTCGACGTCGCGCCCGGCAGAGGGGGCGGAACTGATTGAAAACGGGTTCTCGTTGAGGCTGAACACCCCCCGGCCGATATTGAGCCAGGCGAATTGCCCCGCCTTGTAATCGGCGCGGCCCTTGAAATCGGGGCTAAGCGTGACCGTCCAAGTGCGCTCCGCCGCAGGGTTTACAGAGGTCACGCGCCACGGTCTGCGCCAGCGGATCAAGGGCGCGATCAGATAGACATAGAGCAAGGCCGTGACGGCAAGCGCCAAGACTGCGATCCAGACCCAGCCGAGCAGGGGGTCGGCGCTGTAACGCCCCGCGCGCAGCGCGTGCAGCACGCCCAATCCCGCCACGGCCACCGCGCCCACCCCATGCAGCAGGCGCCAGACCTCATAGCGCGCGCCGCTGGCATCGCGACCGATGGCCATTGCCACCAGACCGCCCAGCAACAGCCACGCGGCGATGCCGGGCCACAGCCCCGCCCAGCCATGGTTGAGCGCGGTCTGGCTTGTCACATCCCAGACCGGCGGCGGCGTCATCGGCGAAACATAGAGAAACGGATGCGCCACGGCGAGGATAAGAGCGGCGCGCGCGAGCAGTTGATGAATGCGCATGACGACATCCGATCCGACGCGCCGCGTTACGCTTCGGAAGCGCCCGAGCAAGAAAAATTCAGCCAGGATCATGGCAAGGGCGACGAACCCTGCGCCACTGGCAAGGTCGTCAAGCAGTGGGCGGGGTGGAAGACCCTGTGCCCATGCGAGGCCGAGCGGCAGCAGCACCAGGACCAGGTAGAGGGGAACAAGGATGACGATGGACATTGCGGAAACGGGGCCTCGCGGGATCGGGGGTGGATGGAGCTCTTGCCTCAGGTCTGATGGATATAAGTCCCCGGTGCCTCTGCAAGGGCGGGGTAGTCCGGGTGATCATCGGGCGCACGCGCGGGCACCGTGTCGCTGCTGCGCCGCGCCAGCCAGCGCGCCCATTCCGGCCACCACGACCCTTGCACAGGTTCATGTGCCGCCAGCCAGGTGTCGGGATCGCGGTAATGCGCCCCGGCGGGCCGGTGGCCGATCCGGTAATGCCGCCCCTTGTGCCCCGGCTCTGACAGGATACCGCTGTTATGGCCGCCCTTGGTCAGCAGGAACTGCATGTCGCAATCGGTGAAAAGCGCGGTCTTGTAGACGGAACGCCACGGCGCGATGTGGTCGGTTTCAGTGCCGACGACAAAAATTGGCACCGCGATATCCTTGAGGGCAATGATTTTGCCTTCGACAGCAAAGCGGCCCGCCGTGATGCGGTTTTCCAGAAATATTCCGCGCAGGTATTCCGAATGCATCCGCGCGGGCATCCGCGTGGTGTCGTTGACCCAGACGGTGATATCCGTGGGCAGGTCCGGCTCGCCCAGAAAATAGCGCCGCACCGCGCGCGACCAGATCAGATCCTCGGACCGGATTGCGGCAAAGGCCCCGGACATCTGGGGCCGGTCCAGATAGCCCTGCGACCACATCAGATCCTCCAGGAACGCGACCTGACTTTCGTCAAGGAAAAGCAGCAGCTCGCCCGCTTCGGCGAAATCCACCTGCGCCGCCATCAGCGTGATCGATGCGAGACGGTCGTCACAGTCACGCGCCATGGCCGAAGCCGCGATGGCCAGCAGCGTGCCGCCAAGGCAATATCCGTTGGCATGCACTTTCTGGCCCGGCACGATGGTGTTGACCACCTCGAGCGCCTGCATGATCCCTTGCTTGCGGTAGTTCTCCAGCGACAGTTCTGCGCGTTTCGCATCCGGATTGCGCCATGAGATGCAGAACACCGTATAGCCCTGACCGACCAGCCAACGGATAAAGGAATTCTCGGGCGAGAGATCCAGAATGTAGTATTTCATGATCCAGGCCGGCACGATCAGCACGGGTTCGGCCTGCACCTTGTCCGTGGTGGGGGAATACTGGATCAGCTCCATCAGATCGTTGCGATAGACCACCGCACCCGGCGTGCAGGCCAGCACCTTGCCCAGTGCAAAGTCCTCGGGCACGGGACGATGTTCCCGTGCGAGGATATGACGCGCATCATCGGCGAAATGCGCGGCCCCGTCGATCAGGTTGCGCCCGCTGCTGGCCTGTGTTTTTTCAAGGATTTCCGGGTTTCCAAGGGGAAAGTTCGCCGGTGACACGGTGTCCAGAAGCTGCCGGATCATGAACCCGGTGCGATCCGCATTCTGTTTGTGCAAGCCGCGCAAATTCGAGGTGGCGGTGTGCCACCAATCCTGCGTTGCAAGAAATCCCTGTTGCCAGAGCGCGAATGGCGCCTTGTCCCAGCCCTCATGCGACCAGCGGGTGTCGTAGGGCCCCGGTTGAAATGGCTTTTCAGCGGGCTGGCCAAGCATCTGCGCGGATGTGTATTGCGCCAGCTTCATTGCATTGGCTTGCGCCCGCTCCATCAGTTCGAGTTGCCGCCCCGGCGCGCGGCCCAGATGCATGGCCCAATCGCTCCAGGCGTCAATCATCGCATGGGGTGACAGCCCGCCGGTGAACCGTGCAAGGCTGGCCATGGCGCTGCGGTCAAGGGCGGCATGGGGATGCGGCGCCGGGTCCGCAGGGCAGACCGGGGCGGCCTGCGGTGGCACCACGGTGGGCAGGTGCGGCGCGCCTTCCGGTGACGCGGAGTGACGGCGGGACGGTTGGCGCGTGGATTTGCGGGTCATGCGGCGGTCGCCTCCTGTGGTTTGAGGGGGGCGAAATCCGCTGGCGTGATCGTCTCGCGTTCCAGCAAAAGCCGCGCCCCGG